>DQHV01000283.1 GCA_003524335.1 Candidatus Aminicenantota bacterium
GACAGTAGCTGATATCGGAAGGCCGGCTCGTGCCCGGCTCCCAGGGATGAAAGTTCTTTTCCCGATTGTAGTGCCTGCCTCCCGGCGTAAAGTAGGCCCTGTGCCACTCCTCCAGCTTCTCCTGAGGATCCCCGCAGGCATAAGCCTGGCCGTAGGCAGGGCCGTCGTCGAGAGAGGAGGTATGGGTTAGCAAATGCTCGAAGGTGATTTTTAAGTCCGGATATCCGGGATTTCTGACCTCGAAGGGAAGGTAATCATTGATGTCATCGTGGAGGTTGAACTTGCCTCTTTCCCAGAGCTGCATGAGGGCCGTGGCGACGAATGTTTTGGAGATGGACCCGATGTTTTCCACGTGATCGGCAGTCATTTTGATTTTTTTTTCGAGATTGGCAAAGCCGTAACTTTTGGACCAAGCGATTCGGTCGTTTTTTACCAACCCGACGGCTAATCCGGGAATTCGAACCCTCTGCATTCCTGCTTCGATAAATCTATCGAGGTTAGATTGGCTTTCTTGAGACGGCGCTGCTTGACATCCAACGGCAAGAGCGGAGGCTGCCAAGCCTGTGATTTCAAGGAAATGCCGCCGAGTGATTGGCCTGTTTTTATTCATGTTATCTCCTTTTGAGGAGGTCATTACCATTGGCGAGCGCTGTTGTCAACCGGCCCGATGGCCTCGACTCCAGCTTTCGTTAATTTCTTCCTGGAGACGGGAAAGAATATTTGCTAGAATCCTGATTCCTGATACCGGGCTTCCATAACGGACGAGGAGACGGGAATGAAGGGCGTTTTCGGAAAGATCAAGACCATTAACTGCCGGGATAGAAAATGCCATGAAGAGACAGTTCCGGCATTAATCTATGAGAAATTCCTAGGCGGCAAGGGTCTGGCATCCTATCTCCTGTTAAAGAAGAATCCCGCCGGCGTGGATCCGCTGTCCCCCGACAACAAGCTGATCTTGGCCACCGGACCGGCTAACGGATTCTCCGTTTGGGGAGCAAACAGATACGCCGCTTTCACCAAATCTCCTCTAACCGGGATCTACTCGGAAGCCTATTCCGGCGGAAAAGCCTTCCTTCACATCGCCAAAACAGGGTATGACGCTTTTGTCCTTGATGGCGCCTTCGATACCTGGACCTATATCGAGGTGAAAAACGGGTCCGTTGCCTTCAAGAGTGCTGATTTCTTGCTGGGCAAGGACAGCTTGGAGACGGAGCAGGTCCTTAAAGAGACATACAAGGAGCAGAAAGCCGGAATCCTGACCATTGGCCCGGCCGGCGAGAATCTAGTCAAATTTGCTTATGTCAACAACGACTTCGGACGCTGTTTGGGCAGAACCGGTATCGGCGCCGTCATGGGGAGCAAGAAGATCAAGGCCATGGTGTTCATCGGCAGTCAGGAGAAACAGCCCGCCTCGAGCGACGGGCTCAAGGACTTCTGGAAAAAACAGTTTGAAGTCGGCGTCCAGCACCCGGGGTCCAAGGCTTACAAAAGACTGGGGACACCGATGATGGTGGATATCGTCAGCACGGTGGGGGCCTTCCCATCCCGGTACTGGCAGGAAGGAACTGTTCCTCACATCGACAAAATCAATGCCGCTGCTCTGAACGAGGAATGCGAAGTCAAGGCCGGCGCCTGCACCTATTGTTTCATCGCCTGCAACCGGTGGACGACGGTCAAAAAGGGCCGGCATAAGGGCTTAAAGCTGGATGGGCCGGAATACGAAACCATCGGGGCCTTCGGCGGCCTGAACATGGTCGAGGACATCAAGGAGATCGCTTACCTGAACGATCTCTGTGATAGGCTCGGGATGGACACGATCACAGCCGGAAACGTCACCGCCTTTGCCATCGCTGCCCGCAAAAAAGGAAAAATCGACTTTGCCATCGACTATGGTGAGGTGGACCGGATTGCCGAGCTGCTCCGGATGATCGCGTACCGACAGGGGATCGGCGACCTTCTGGCCGAGGGCGTCCGTTTTGCCGCCAAAGAGCTCGGGTTCGAGGAGATGTCCATCCAGGTCAAGGGACTGGAGCTTCCCGCTTTCGACCCGCGTTATCTTAAAGGCATGGGTCTCGGATTTGCCATTTCCGACAGGGGCGCATGCCACCTCCGGACCACTTTTTACAAGCCCGAGCTCGCCGGACTCATCCCCCCGAATCAGATTGAGGGGAAAGCCGCCATGCTTCTGGAATACGAGGACCGGCTCACGATCTATGACACGTTGATCCTCTGCCGTTTTTTCCGGGACCTATTCTTCTGGGATGAATTGGGGCAGATCATCAAAGGCACTCTGGGCTATGATTTTAAAGAAAATGAGCTCAGGGAGATCTCCAAGAACATCGCGCTGACCATCAGGGAATTCAACCTGAGGGAAGGGATGGAACCAGAGGAAGATTATCTACCCGAGCACTTTTTCAAACATCCTCTGGGAAAAAACAGATTGGTCCTCAAGGACGAAGAATTTGCCAGGCTGGTCCGCGATTATTACGAGCTCCGGGGATATCATCCAGCCGAAGAAAAGTAGGCTGGGCCGCTGGAGTGGTCAGCCCAAAGGGATACTAGGTCGGCTTAACCCTGACCACGGATTGTGTCTCATAGCTTTGGTAGGCGGCTAGGGCAGCTTCGAGAGCACGAAGCCCATCATAGCCCGTCACCTCCGGGCTTTTTTTCTCCAGAATCGCCCGGGCAAAAGACTCTATCTGCAGGGCGAAATTCCCCGGCATGGGCCGGTCGGGAACCCGAATTTGCTCCTGTTTTTCCTTCTCGAAGAGAAACAATTTGTTGGCGTAGTGGAAAACCCTCAGGGCGCCTTTCGTCCCGTAAATCCTGAAGTTCTGCGGCTGGGCGTCCCAACCGCCTCCCAGGGTGAGGTTGTAGTTGATGTCCCAACTTCCTCCCCAGCTGAAGATGCCTTCGTACGGCATTTCGCAGGGAATGGTGGCTTCGTTGTAGACGAGCTGGCCCATGGCGCCGTTTTGAAGATTCATGGTCAAATACTCAGTGGCGGGGGGCTGGCCCGAATAATTGCCGCGGCCGAACACCGACTCGACCGGACTGCCCGTCAGCCACGTGAACATGTCGATGAGATGGATCCCATGATCGACCAGTCCCATGCCGCCCCCCCCGGGGCCGCCGGGAGGATAATGCATCGGACCGGCATCTCGAAAGTTTTCATAACCTTTCCCGCCGACGTAGGTTTCCAGCAGCAGCATGATGCTGCCCAATCTCCCCGCCTCGATCATTTCCTTGGCTTTCCTGCAGGCCGGAAGAAAACGCCAGGTGGCGCCGTAGCCCAGTTTCACACCGGCTTTTTCGCAGGCATCTATCATGGCCCTAGCATCCTCCAGGGTCACGGCCAGGGGCTTTTCACAGAGGACATGGACTCCGCATTCCGCGACCCTTTCGGTGACTTCCCTGTGGTTGCGAGCCGGAGTCAGCACACACACAAGGTCAAGGTTTTCCTTGGCCAGCATCTCTCCATAGTCGGAGTAGCCTTTGAGGTGCCATTTTTTTGCCATTTTTTCCAATCTTCCGGAGTGGATTTCGGATCCGGCAACGACTTCGATCGTCTCAACCTGCTTGTATCCTTCCAGATGGGCCTCGGCAACTCCGCCCAGGCCGATTAGGCCGACTCTGAGTTTATTCATGGGATCGCTTCCTTATCACTAAAGCCAATTCGATCCATCAGAGACTCTTCCCCCATGAAATATCGGGCGATGGCGGACGTTATCATGTGATCAGGTCTCGCGGAAAGAAATTGTACTTGTGCTCATGGAACAAAGGTATCAGTTCGAATTCTTTGATGATGCCGCCGTATTTGTCGCGAAAGCCTCTGATGAGATCGAGCATGGACTGCTGTGAATCCACTTCGAATTCGATTTCAAAATCCCATTGGCCGATCAGCTTGACGATGGCGACAACCCTCACATCGGTTTTGAGATAGTCTATGATTTCTTTCTCTATCTTGTCGGTATAATTATGGAACTTAAAAGGCAATTTGTAGGCCATAAACCCGGTATTCTCCAAGTGAACTAAAGGTTTAAACGCCCGGATGATTCCCTTGGAGCACAGGTTTCTTATTCGGGAGCTTACGGTGTTCGAAGAAACCCCGATTTTTTCGGCGATATCAACAGAAGTGATCCTGGCGTTTTCAGATATCAGATTCAGGATCTGCAAATCGGTGTGGTCGACTTTGACTTGTTCATAGTCGCGTCCAAAGTAGGAAAGCTTTTTGACTTCTCTCCTGGATTGGGTGAAATAAGCTCTTCCAAGTTCGATCCATTCAATGACGATAAAAACTTCGAAATTTTGAATGTGCCGGGGGAAGGTAGTCTTGATATCCCTTAAAAAATTATCGTACTGAACGACGTTTTTAGCAATGAAGTTGATCAAGAAATCCCATTTTCCGCCACATTCAATGATCCATTGAACATTCTTATGCGTCTTTAAATAGTTAATGATCTCTTTCTCTTTTTGTTGAGTGTAGTTGCTAATCCGAACCAGGGTCCTATATTTTGTATAACCCAGCATCGGGAAATTGATTTGGGTATAGTATCCTCCTAAGATCTTTCTTTTTTTTAGGGCCTGAAGTCGATAGTTTAGAAGCTGCTGCGAAATCTTCAGATTATTAGCCAATTTGGACAAAGGCAGTCTAGCATTATCCTCAAGCTCAGCCAGAAGAATGAGCTCCGCTTGGGTGAGGTTTTTGCTCCTGCTCACCTTAAGGTCGTTTAGCAAGGTTTTTTGGGGCATGATGCTATCCTCCCATTCCCTTTCATGATCATCTCGCTTAGTCCTGTTTATGGCGTGGCATATAGCCGAGCCATAACCTCCTCTTCAAGTCGACGGCTCAGGCGCGAGGTTATATTTTACCGAAAACCTCCCCGGATGGGAAACGCCTTTTTTATATCGCCCCCATTTCCTGGGTCGGCGTAATCTATGGCCAGGGCCAGAGAGCCGACCTGCGCCTCTGACGGTTCCGCCTCCAGGGCCGAATCGATGATCTCGTCTTGGTCAAGCCGTTTGTACGAGGGCGTGTTCAAATATTCGCAATCCCTCTTCCAGCTGCTCTTCATTGATGATAAGTGGTGGAATCCAGCGGATGATGTTGTCGTAAGTACCGCAGGTCAAGATGAGCAGGCCGTTGCCCACGCACGCATTTCGCACAGCCACGGCCTTTTCCTTATCAGGAGTTTTCCCTCCGGGTTTCACGAATTCCACTCCGGCCATCAAGCCCAATCCCCTCACATCACCTATGCTGGGGTATTTCACTTTGAATTCTTTGAGGCGATCGAGTAATTTTTCTCCCAGTTGGGCCGCATTCTCCAGAAGTTTCTCCTCCTCATAGATTTTTATGCTGGCCGCCGCGGCGGCGCAGGCCAAGGCATTTCCTCCGTACGTGCCGCCATGGGATCCCGGCGGCGCCTGATTCATGGTTTGGCTTTTGGAGGCGATGCAGCTCAAGGGCAGTCCCGAGGCCAGCCCTTTGGCCATGATGAGGATGTCCGGGATGATGTCGAAGTGCTCAAAGGCGAAGTAGCGGCCGGTGCGTCCGAATCCGCTCTGGATTTCGTCGGCGATGAGAAGGATCCCGTGCTCGTCACAGATTTTCCGGAGACCTTGGAGAAAGCGGCGGGGAGGAATGATGTAGCCGCCCTCACCCAGAATGGGTTCCACCAGCATGGCCGCCGTTTCCCCGGGAGCCGTCTGACTGTGCAGGATAAAATCAAGCTCTTCGAGCGCCCAGTTGCAGTCTTTGTCAAAACCGAATTTCTCCGGATTGGCCTCAGCCTTAGGACATCGATAGCAGTAGGCATAGGGAGCGATGAACACCCCGGGCATCAGCGGCTGGTAGCCCGCACGGAAGATCGTCTTTGAGGCGGTGAGCGACATCGCACCGATAGTCCGGCCGTGANNTCCACGGCCTCGGCGCCGCTGTTGGCGAAGAAAAATGTATCCAGCTCGGGAGGAACCACGCCCCGGAGAGCCTCCAGCACGCGGAGCATGGGAGCGTGAAAAGCCATGTTCTGGTGGACGTGAAGGAGAAGATCCGCCTGCTCGTGGATGGCGGCCACGACCTTGGGGTGACAGTGACCGGTGTTGGTCACCCCGATTCCGCTGGTGAAATCGAGATAGCGTCTGTCATTGTGATCCCAGATATAGGCCCCTTGCCCCTTCACGAATATCAAATCGACAAGATGAGGAACGGCTTTGGTCAGGGAAGCCATGTTTTTCTTGAGATCATTCATGGTTTTACTCCTTTCTGGATCGGATGGGCTCGTCTTCTTGCTGCCGGACTGGTCTTCGTCTCATGGTCTTTTCGGCCCGGAGATCGTGACCGTCGAATCCGTCTTGGCGTACACGATCTTCCCCTCAAGCAAGGTCAGCTGGCACTTGATTTCCTTGATCTCTTCCGTCGGGATCGTGTACATGTCTTTGTCCCAGACGGCGAGATCCGCATATTTGCCGGCCTCGATCGAACCGACCTTATCATCCAAGAAGAGCTGATGAGCCGCCCAGATGGTGTAAGCGCGGAGGGCGGCATGGACATCAACGGATTCAGCGGTTCCGAAGGGATGTTGGCCGTAGACGCCGATCAGCGGCTCACGGACGATCTGGGCCCAGATGCCGTAGCGCGCAGGAAACGGGTCGACGAAGAAGTCGGAGGTCGCCGCCCACTTGATGCCCTTGTTCAAGAAGGTTTTGTAAGGTTTCAGCCTCAGACATCTCTCGGGTCCGAAGTTGCCGGCGTAGGTGTCGCCTATCCACCAGAGGTGGACGGCTTCCGCTTCAGGATAGGCGGCCTCATGGGTTTTCTGCATCTCCGCCATCATGTCGATTGCCCGGTCCGATGGAATGTTACAGTGGATAATGCCATGACGCAGGCCGTGGATGGGGCTGGCCTCGAAGGCCCGGGCATAAGAATCCATCAGCCAGTCGATGGCCCTGTCGCCGATAACGTGAACGGACATGTGGAGCCCTGCCTCGTGGTAGAGTTTCACCATCTCGCGAAAAACTTCAGGGTCCAGGACGGGATATCCGTAGTTGCCCTTGTCGATCTCATTAAAGTTTTTGTTCCATTCGTCATACACCCAGCCCGTCCGAGCGCCTCCGCTGCCGTCCAGATAGAGCTTGATGCCGCCGGAGATCAGCCGGTCGTCTCCCGTCGAAATGTAGGGCTTGGTGAAAGGCGCGACGTTGGAAATCAAGCGTTGAGCGTGTTCGATGGTCTTCCCCCCGTCCCAGAGGACGAACATCCTGACGGTCAGCTTGTCTTCCGCCAGGACATCCTGATAAGCCTTCCAGGTGGAGGGCCCTACTCCCGGGTCTTTCGTCGCCGTCATGCCCTCCTTATTGAATTCCTTGGCCAGCTCCCGGATTCCCTCTCGGGTTTGCTCGGGCTGAATCTCGGGGATGAGGCGCATGACCAGCCACATGGCCGCTTCTTTCAAGACTCCAGTCGGAGTTCCATCGGTTTTTTTGTCGATGGTCCCACCCGGTGGGTCGGGAGTATCTTTGGTGATTTTGGCCAATTTGAGGGCCTGGCCGTTGGCCACGCCGTAATGGCCCATGGTGTGCATCAGGAAGATGGGATTCTCGGGGGACACCGGGTCGAGGTCTGAGGCATAGATGTATCTGAGCTCTTCGAGTTTCCCTTCATCCCAGCCCCGCCCAAAGACCCATTCCCCGGGCTTGGAGGCTTCGACCTTGGCCTTGACTTTCGCGACGACGTCCGCCATCTTCCGGACTGAAGGAAACCCGACATCCAGGATGTACAGCAGGCCGATGCCGCCGGAGGCAAAATGACAGTGGGCATCGATAAGCCCGGGCGTAACCGTCAGGCCTTTGAGATCCACGATTTGGGTGCCCCGGCCGATCATTTTTTTTATGCCGGCCGTGGTGCCAACGGCGATGATTCTTTGCCCTTTGACGGCGACGGCCTCAGCGATGGAATCATTCTCGTCAACGGTGATGATCTTGCCGTTGATGAGTACCAGGTCGGCGGAGAGGGCATCGTTCCGAGCTGAGCGGCAGGAGGGGANNTTTTTTTGAATCTTAGCCGTCTGCCTCGCCTCGAGTCGACCGGACCATGTAAATTGCTCGAGCGCGGCCATCAGCTCTTTGGGGAAACGACGATCCTCGTGTTGGGCTTCGTGTAGACGATTTTCCCTTCCACAAGGGTGAGCTGGCACTCCATTTCCTTTATCTCGTCCGTGGGGATGGAGTAAAGATCTTTGTCCCAGACGGCGATATCGGCGTACTTGCCCACTTCGATCGAGCCGACCTTGTCTTCCAGGAACAATTGTCGGGCATTCCAAATCGTATAGGATCGCAGGGCGGACCGAACATCGACGCCTTGTTCTGTTCCGTAGGGATACTCGCCGTAGGTGCCCATCATGGGTCGTCTGGTCATGCTGGCCCAGATGCCATACTTGGCCTCGAAGGGCGTGACGTCCCAGTCAGAGCCTCCTCCCCAGATGATCTTCTTCTCCAGATAAGTCTTGAGGGGCATGAATCTCAGGCACCTTTCCGGGCCAAAATTGCCGGCATAGGTATCTCCGATGTCCCACATAAAGGGGGCCTGGAGCTCCGGGATGCCGGCGTCATACTTTCTCTGCATCTCAACCATTAGCTCGATGGCCCGGTCTGTCGGGATATTGCAGTGGATGATGCTGTGCCGTAAACCGTGAATGGGATTTTCCTTAAGCACCAGATCGAATGTGTCCAAGGTCCAATCGATGGCCCTGTCTCCGATCGCATGAACCGCAACATGCAGTCCCAGGTCGTGACAAATTTTAACCATCTTCCGGAAAGCCTCGGGCTCGATTGCGGTGAATCCATAGTTTCCCGTGTCAACGTCCTTGAAATTGATGTTCCATTCTTTGTAAACCCAGGCCGTCCGTCCTCCCCCACTGCCGTCAAACCAAAGCTTGATGCCCCCTGAGATCAGTCTGTCGTCGCCGGTCGAGAGATAGGGTTTCGAAAAAGGACCGACGCGGTCTGCGACCTTTTGCAGGCCGTCCAGGGTTCGTCCGCCAAACCAGAGCACGAACATCCTGACATGGAGCTTATCCTCGGCCTGCAAATCCTGGTAGAGATTCCATTTGGCGAGGTCGATGCCGCCGTCCTTGCCGGCTGTCATTCCGTTTTTATTGAATTCTTCGATCATCCTGATCAGAGCGTTTTTGGTCTGCTCCTTAGTTAGGGGCGGTATCAGCCTGGTCACGAGACCCATGGCTGTTTCCTTCAGGATCCCGGTCGGAGTGCCGTCCGGAAACCTGTCGATCTTTCCGCCGGGCGGGTCCGGTGTCTCCTTGGTGATCTTGGCCAGTTTCAGGGCAGAGCTGTTGGCCAGTCCGTAGTGCCCCATCCCGGGGGCAAACCAGCCGGGATTATCCGGTGTGGCGGGATCGATGTCCTGGGCATAAACGTACCGATGCTCTTCGATCTTTCCTTCATCCCAACCCGCGCCGACGACCCATTCCCCGGGTTTTAAGGCGGCGACTTTTCCCTTCACCAATTCCACCATATCGGGAATTCTCTTGACTCTCGGGTAGTTGAGGTCCAGGGCATAGAGGAGGGTGCTCCCGTCAAAGTGCAGGTGCGAATCGATGAGCCCCGGAGTGGCGGTTAAGCCTTTCAGGTCAATGACTTGGGTTTCGGGGCCGGTCATTCTCTTTATGTTCTTGGTCGTGCCGACGGAAATGATTTTGCCGGCCTTGATCGCCACCGCCTGCGCGATCCTGTCTTTCGCATCGACCGTGATGATTTTCCCGTTGACGAGAACGCTATCGGCCTCGATCGAACGATCGATACTTTGACATGATAACAAAGTAAGGACTGGGATGCTTAGGGCTAGGGAAAGGATGAGATGAGCCTTCTTTTGCTTTTGCCCTTTCATATATTCTCCTCTCCAGATATTCATATTTATAATGGTTTGAAGTTATTATATTCGTTCGCCAATGTCAAGGTTATAGGAGACTTTTCTTAGTTTATTAAGCTTATTGGCCTTTAAAATTGTTTTTATATCAGAAATATCAAAATATATTGACTAAAATAAAATATTTGTATAATTTATCCCTGTACACTTAGTTAACAAGCGTGAGGTGCAATCAGATGTCAAAAGTCAAGGTTGGCGTAGTTGGCTACGGCGTCATCGGCCAGAGGCTCGCCGACGGAGTCGCCAAGCAAGGCGACATGGAGCTCGTGGGGGTAGTGGACATCGCCCCGACGCTGTCCATCCGGGCCATGTTCGACAGCGGCCAGCCGTATCCTCTCTATGTGTTCAACGAGGAAAACAAGCCTTCTTTTCAGGCTGAGGGATTTCCGGTGGAAGGGACTCTGGATGACCTTCTCTCCCGGGTCAATATCGTCCTGGACGCGACTCCGGGGGGAGTCGGGATGAAAAACAAGGAACTCTACAAGGCCAAGAGAGTCAAGGCCATTTTCCAGGGCGGAGAAAAGAATGACGTGGCTGACGTATTTTTCCACGGCTATGCCAATTATGAAAAAGGGATAGGGAAAGATTATCTGAAGCTCACCTCGTGTAATACAACGGGTTTCATCAGAGCCGTGGACTGCCTTGACAAGGCCGTGGGGATTGAACGGGTGGTCATCACGATCATCAGACGTGTCGCCGACCCTGGGGACGCCCACCGCGGCCTGGTGGATGTGGCTCTCGTCGAAAAAGTGCCCAACCATCAGGCCAAAGACCTGATGTTGATCATGCCGCACGTCGAAGCGACCGGTCTTCTCGTTCACGTGCCCACCACCCACGGCCATATCATCAGCATTCTGGCGACTCCGAAGCGGAGAATAAAGGTGGATGAAGCCTTGCAACTTTTCAGCAAGCACCCCCGGATAAAAGTTGTGGAGATCGCTAAGGGATTCAACTCCAACGCCGCCCTTTTCCGGTACGCCAGGGACCGGGGCAACAAAAGGGCCGACATGTATGAGATCGCCGTTTTTAAGGAGACCGTTGTCCTGAGTGGAGATCAGCTGTTCTTCACGATCAACGTTCCTCAGGAAGCGGTCGTGACTCCCGAGACCATCGATGGAGTCCGGGCTGCCTTGTCCATGCAGACGAATTGGAAGGAAGCCGTCCATTTAACGAACAAATACCTTGGTTTAGAAAGCTAGCGCCCACGCGGGAGACCTAGCCGCGATGAGGTGTAGTCAAGATGAAATTTGGCATTCTTACGCTGGATGATTTTGATTTCCGGGCCAAGACCGTCCTCTGCAGGTTAGACCTGAACTCACCGTTTGAGAAGGACAAATATGCGCTCAAGGATACGAGCCGCATAAAAGCGGCGATCCCGACCATCGAGGAGCTCTCCGCCAAGGGAGCGAAGCTCGTTCTTCTCTCCCATCAAGGCGGAGACCTGGAATACCACAATTTTAAGCCGACTGAACTTCATGCCAAGGAGATTTCTCGCCTAACTGGGAAAAAGGTCAAATTTATTGACGATGTCTGCGGTCCGGCAGCGCGTCAGACCATCAAGGAACTCCAAAGCGGGGAAATCCTGTTGCTCGATAATGTCCGCTATATGGCAGAAGAGATGACTCTATTCGAAACCAAACTCAGGCTTTCCCCTGAGGCCCAGGCGAAAACCAGAGTCGTCACAAAGCTGGCCCCGCTTGCGGACATCTACGTCTGTGATGCTTTCGCGGCCGCCCATCGCGATCAGCCCACCCTGGTGGGGTTCGAGGAGCTTCTGCCTTCGGCCATGGGGAGGCTTTTCGAAAAAGAATACAACGCCCTGAGCAAAGTGATGACGGNNTGCATTTTTCTGCTCGGCGGAGCAAAAATCGAAGATGCCTTCCTGATGATGCCCGCTGTCCTCAAGAACAACGTCGCCGATAAGATTTTATGCGGAGGCCTGGTGGCCAATATTTTCATGATGGCCAGAGGAATTCCCCTCGGCGTCCCTTCCGAAAGTCTGATCCTCGGCAAAAAACTCGAGCCGTACGTAGAGCAAGCCAAGCGAATTTGGGAGGCCTATGCAGAGAAAATCCGGCTTCCCCTGGATTATGCCTATTGTTTTGAGGGCAGAAAGGAGATTGATGCAGATCGACTGCCGGCGGATCACTTGATTGCCGATATCGGTCGGAAGACCATACAGGCATATAAAGAGGAAATCTCCAGGGCCAAGACGGTTTTTGTCAACGGGCCTCCCGGGATTTTCGAAGAACCGGAAACAGAACTGGGCACCAGGGAGCTATGGCATCATACTGGGGCGGCGGGCAACTTCTCGGTCATCGGCGGAGGAGACAGCATTTCTGCGCTGAACAAGTACGGTTTGTCTGATAAGTTTTCCTACATCTGCACCGGTGGAGGCGCGATGGTCAGGTTCCTATCCGGTGACGAGCTGCCGGTGGTCACGGCCCTGAAGAAAGCAGCCCTGAAATTCAAAAGATGAAGATCGAAATCCCCTATGGCCACGGGCATACGGCCATCGATATCCCCGACCACAACATTCTCGAAATCGTCAGGACGGAAAAGCCGCCGGGCTCGGGGGAAGAGCAAAAAATCATCCGCGATGCCCTGAAAAATCCCATCGCCTCCAAGCCTCTCCTGGAGCTAGCCAGGGGGAAAGAGAGCGCCGCCATCCTTGTCAGTGACGTGACCCGGCCCTGCCCTTCTTATAAGTTCCTGTCCTTTATCCTTGATGACCTAGAAGCAGCCGGGATAATGGATATCATCATCGTCTTCGGGCTGGGCATCCACAGAGGCCAAACGGACGAGGAGAGGCGGAAATTGGTCGGGGAGAATGTCGCCGGAAGAGTGAAGCGGCTGCTCGATTCGAATGAGGGAGAATTTGAACTTATCGGGCACACCAAAGCCGGGACCCCAATTGAAATCTGCCGGGAAGTCCTGACCCGCGACCTTTTGATCGCCACGGGAAATCTCGAATACCATTACTTTGCCGGGTACAGTGCGGGGGCAAAGGCCGTCGTGCCGGGCATCTGCTCAAGAAAGACTATCCGGGCTAATCATAGTCTGATGCTCGATGACCGGGCCGTGGCAGGAAGTTATGCCGACAATCCCTTGAGGCAGGACCTCGAAGAAGCCGGGCGAGTCGTCGGGATCGATTTTCTGTTCAACGTCATCCTGGATGACAAGAAAAAGATCATCTCGGCTGTGGCCGGGAGGAACAACGAGGCCCATTTGAAAGGCATGGCGTTGTACGACGCGATGTTCAAAAGGGCCATCCGGGCGAAGGCCGATATCGTCATCACCTCACCAGGGGGTCATCCCAAGGACATGAACCTCTACCAATCCCAGAAGGCTCTGGATAACGTGAAGGAGATCGTCAACGATGGTGGTGAGATCATTCTCGTCGCCAGCTGTGAGGAGGGGTATGGAGAGAAGACTTTCGAGGAGTGGATGGCCGACGTCAAGGATTATGAAAAATTGCACAAAAAGATCAGGGAGGAATTTGTCCTGGGCGGGCACAAAGCCGTCGCTATCTCCAGGCTGCTGGTCAAGACGAGGGTGCTGCTCTATTCTTGCTACAGCAAGGAGGAAACGGAACGGCTCGGGTTCGTCAAAGCCGGCTCTCTCCAGTCCTACCTCAACGGTAGAATCGCGGCCTCGCCCGGTCTCAAGATCGTCGTGGTGCCGGGTGGGAACTTCGTTCAGTTTCGGGGGTCTTGAGTCAGGAAGCACATAGGAAAGGGGCGGATGAGGATGCAAGAAATCAAAACGGTCGGGATTGTCGGGGCCGGAACGATGGGCAGACGCATCGGATTCGGATGTATCATCAGGGGAGTGAAGGTCAAAATCTTTGACATCAAGCCGGAAGCGGCTCAAGAGGCCGTCCTGGCCATCCAGGACTTGATCGAGGAACGAGAGGCCGACGGCCGTCTGAGGAGGGGCACTCTCGCTGCGGCCCTTCCGTTTCTTTCGATCAGCCCGACTCTCAAGGATTGCGTATCGGGTGTGGATATGGTTATTGAAAATGTCCCGGAAAAGGTCGAGCTCAAAAGACGCGTGTTCTCGGAGATTAGCGGCTATGCCGGCGATGCTACCTTGCTCGGGACCAACACTTCATCCATCCCTGGTTCCCAGATTGCGGACGCCACCGGCAGGCCCGAGAAATTTTTTAACTTCAACTGGGGAAAGCCCGATGATGTCCGCGTCGAGGTCATGGGCAATCCTCGCACGTCACCCGAAACCATCGCTGCGGTGATGGCTTTTCTCAAGAAATTGGGAATCATTCCCATCCATGTCAAGCGCGAGATCATGGGCTACGGATGCAACCGGATCTGGAGAGCCGTTAAGAAAGAGGTCCTTTTCCTCATCGAGGGAGGCTACTTGAGCCCAGAAGATATCGACCGGGGCTGGATGCTCGAGTGGGAAACAGATATCGGTCCTTGCGGCTCGATGGATTATATCGGTCTGGATGTAGTCCGGGACATCGAGATGAACTACTTCAAGGCTTCGGGGAATCCGTCCGACCGGCCTCCCCGATTTTTGGAGGAGATGATCGCCCAAGGAAAGCTGGGAATGAAAACCGGTGAAGGTTTTTATAGATATCCCCATCCGGCCTACAAGCGGCCGGGTTGGCTTAAGGATGAGCTGGAAACGCGATTGGACACCAAAGGGAGGACCCAATGAGAAAAGGCATCTTCAGGACGGTCATGACGATGTTTTGTTTGGCCGCGGTTTCCGTGTTCCCCTGCACGATCTTCAACGCCTCGAAAAATGGGAGAGTCCTGGCCGGAAATAACGAGGACTTGAACTCGACGGATTCCCGGATCTGGTTTTACCCCCCGCAAGAAGGGAAGTACGGCTATGTCTATGTGGGCTTCGATTCCTACGGAATACAGGGCGGCATGAACGACCGTGGTTTGTTTTTTGATTACAATGCGCTCAAGTTTGCCAAGATGAACCCGAGCCCCGAAAAGCCGGGCATCAAGAACTGGAGGGCTTTCGTCGATAAAATCATGACCGAATGCGCCACGGTAGATGAAGTGGTCGAGCTCCTCGGCAAGCACAACCTGGGATGGTGGGGCCCCAATCAGGTCATGTATGCGGATGCGACCGGCGCCTCGGCGGTCATCGGGGCGGATAGGCACGGTGAACTCTCCGTCGTCCGGAAGAAAGGAGTTTACCAGGTTTCTACGAACTTCAGCCTGGCCAATCCCGATTTCGGGTCATCCACCTATCCCTGTTACCGTTATGAAATCGCCAACCAGATGCTCGAACAGATGGAAGAATTGACGGTCGATTACTTCCGGAAGATCCTGGCCGCCGCGCACCAGGAAGGAACAAATCCGACGATCTATTCGAATATCTGCGACCTGACGAGCAAAGAAATCTACATTTATAACTTCCACAACTATGATGAGGTGGCGAAGCTGAACCTGGAAGAAGAATTCAAGAAAGGGGAGCATTCTTACGAGATCCTCTCGCTTTTTCCCCGAAAGAACCATGCCCAGAAAGCTTTCGAAGAGGCCCAGGCAAAAAAGCTCTCCCAAGTTCTTCTCCAGACCATATTGACGGGCGGCACGGAAGCGGCGATCAAGAAATTCGATGAAATTAAGAACGATTATTCCCTGGTGGCGGGAGAATTGGATAGCCTGATCTTTTCTTTGCGGATCAGAGGAAGAGGCAAGGACATGATGGAAGTTTCCAAATTGTACACGCGGGAATTCCCGAACTCTGCAGACGGCCACAAGAGGCTCGGAGATCTCTACCAATGGACGGGAAATCGAGAACTGGCTGTCAAGAGCTACAAAAGAGTGCTTGAATTGAACCCGAAAAATGCCGAAGTGCTCGAAATCCTGAAAAAGATCGAAAGATAGCTGCCCACGCTGGACTTCTTCGCACGCCAGAAGACATCCCCTCAAGAAGGAAACCGGGGGAGGAAACCGATCCCCTCCAAGGCTCAATAGACATCCCGTGGGGGAAGCGCTAAGATAGAAGTAAGGAGGCCGCGATGAAAGCCATCAAACTCTTCTTGGCGGTGATGTTAGTCCTCGGAGCGGCATACACCCAGACCGTCGACCTGGGTCAGAATCTCTTCTTCAACAACGAAGGCGAGATCGTTATCTGCGTCGATGCGGCGCTGACGGTTCGCAAGCTGGACAGCCCCTATGCCATGTTCATGGTCTTCATGGGTTCCAAGTCCAATAGCAGCGCTTCGGTCCATAGGGACGATGTCGTCATGGTCTACAAGGGACAGGAATACAAGATGCCCTCGATCGAAGAATGGCGGAAGGAATACCGGGGTGCCGGCAACGACATCGATTTCTACACGCGCCTGGGCAAAGAGTCGCTGGCCCAGTCTCAGATGAGGTTTTGGGAATACCGCTGGGACTATGATTTCTTCCCTGTTTTGGGCAAAGGCCCGCTGCCGTCGGACCAGGTCTCCATGAGCGGCAACCTCGGCGCCAGGACCAAGTTCTATTTCAAGAACCCCGGATTCCAGAAAGGGGACGAGCTGGTTATTAAGGTCAGAGACCACAAGAATCCCGAAATCATCGGTTTCTGCGCCGTGGTGCTTGAACCGAAATAGCCGCCCTACTTGATCTTCCTTCCGGGAAGCTTCTGGCCGCCCTGGATGAGGATGAGCCCGGTGACTTTCCCGGTTTCGCTCTTGACGAACTCGACCTGGCCGTCGACGACCTTGAGGAAGAACTTCGTCTCCGCTTCGGGATAGAGTTCGACCTTGGGCTGCCCGGTGGCCTGACCCATGAGCTTTCCGTCCTCCTTGGTGATGACGACGGCAAACCCGGGGGCAAGCTCGTATTCGCCCACATACTGGTCATAGAGTGCGGGGTCCAGTTTGATCTCTTTGCGCTCGGCGGGCAGCGGCTTGTCGGTTTTCGCGTAAGGCTGGACGGGCCCGATCCTAGCGATAACCTTGAGTCCCGTGACCGCTCCCTTCCCGTCCTTGAGGAAATGCACCCGGGCGGGA
Source organism: Candidatus Aminicenantota bacterium (assembly GCA_003524335.1). Taxonomy (GTDB): domain Bacteria; phylum Acidobacteriota; class Aminicenantia; order Aminicenantales; family UBA8522; genus UBA8522. The sequence goes on from DQHV01000283.1 coordinate 16,926, forward strand.
AAATCCGTGACGAAGAATTCGGTGGCCGAGACCGGTCTGATCTCGGACTTGCCTACTCCAGCGATTTGGGAGAACAGCTTGTTCCCCTGACGCGTGATATAGAGTTCCTCTCCCTGGGCATCGGCATATACCCCGAGCAAAGGCTCCAGCTCTTTTTCAGAAAGGAATATCGGAACAGGCTCCTTATAGGGAATCCCCAGCGCCAGACAGCCGGCCCGAAAGGCCAACGGTTCCGGCTGCAGCTCGCTGACCGCGCTGTTCGTCAGCAGGGCGACGAAGATCTGGTCTTCCGGAAAGAACAAAGCGTGGGATAGGAAGCCATGAATCCCGCCGCCGTGTTCGATGAGGCGATGGCCCTCGTAGTCCGAGATGCACCAGCCGTAGCCATATTTTGAATCCAGGCCGTCCTTCAGCTTGGACGACGTGAAGGCCCGTTCGAGCGCTTCTCTCTTGATCAGCTTTCCGGAGAGGAGCGCCTCGGTCCAGGTCGCCAGGTCGTCAACAGAGGAGGCCAGCGATCCCGCCGCGTACGGCTGAGACATGCTCAGATAGGGCGCATTCTCGAACCCGGCGTTTCCCTTGGCATAGCCGGGCACCCGGCGGGGTATAATCCGGGAGGTGCTGTCATAGCAGGAGCTCTTCATCCCGAGGGGGCCGAAAATGCGGTCCGCGAGGAAATCGGCATAGGACTTGCCGGAGGCCTTCTCGACGATCGCCCCGAGCAGGATATAGCCCGAATTGCTGTATTTCCACCTCTCCCCGGGGGCGAATTCCATCGGCTGGTTTTTAAACAGATCGATGATTTCCCCGACGGTCATGTCCTTGCGCTGGAGCGGCAGCCATTCCGGCATGTCGGTATAGCTCTTGACTCCTGAGGTATGGGTGAGCAGGTGTTCGACGGTGATTTTATTGCCCTGGGTGGGGTAATCGGGGAGAAACTTGGTGATTTCGTCCTGGAGTGAGAGCTTCCCTTCCTCGGCCAGCATCAGGACGGCGACTGCGGTGAACTGCTTGGTGATCGAGCCGAGGCGGAAGATCATGTCCGGCTCGACGGGGACCTTGAGCTCGAGGTTGGCGAGGCCGTACCCTTTGCGCCAGATGACTTTCCCCTGTTTCTTGACGAGGACGGCGGCGCCGGGCTGGCCGGGTTTATAAACATCGGAGAGGAGCTTGTCGATCTTGGCGGTCAGATCTTTTTCCGAAACCTGGCCGGGGGCCTGGGCCGAGCCGACCTGTCCCAGCACCAGGACTGCCAAAAACGACAGAATCAGGGATTTGCAAACTCGCGACATCGGAACCTCCACATCAATTTGTAACAAATATCTATACGGCATTGACCGCAGATAGGTTCAATATAGCCTGAAATCGGTGGGCCGTGAAGCCAAAAATGCCATTGGCGAGCATTTTCTTTTAGTAGTGATCATAATGAGCAATCTGGGTATGGAAAAGCGACCTCTCAGGTTTATTGTCGCGATAATAAACGGTTCAATCTCCCGTTGATTCTGGTAAAATAATGGCCTTAAAAGTATTCATTATGGCCACACCGCTGGAAAAATGGGTCGACGAGCAGGCCCGGCTGTTTGAGCCGAAGCACATCTACTGGTGCGACGGGTCGGAGGGCGAGGCCCGCCGCCTGATCGAGATGGGGATGAAGGAAGAGCGGATCGGCCAGCACGACATCTTCCGCGAGCTCAACCACAAGCTCTGGCCTAAGGCTTACCTCCACCGCAGCCATCCGACAGACGTGGCCCGGACCGAGCATCTGACCTTCGTCTGCCATTCGGACCGGGAGGCCACCGGTCCCAACAACAACTGGATGGACCCGAAAGAGGCCGGGGAGCTGATGACGAAGCTCTCCAAGGGCGCCATGCGCGGCAAGACGATGTACGTCCTGCCCTATATGATGGGACATCCCGACTCGCCCTATGCCAAGGCCTGCGTCCAGGTCACGGACGTTTCCTACGTGGCGATCAGCATGCGCATCATGACCAGGCTGGGCAAGCGCATCGTCAACAAGATCGGCAAGAGCGATAACTTCGTCAAGGGCGTTCACTCGGTCGGCGACTTCGACCCCAACAAGCGCTACATCATGCACTTCCCCGAGGAAGGCCTGGTCTGGAGCGTCGGCTCAGGCTACGGCGGCAACGCCCTCCTCGGGAAGAAGTGTTTCTCGCTGCGGATCGCCTCCTGGCTCGGCTACAAGCAGGGCTGGCTGGCCGAGCACATGGTCATCATCGGGGTCGAAGACCTGCACGGCAGCGTCACCTATATCACCGCGGCCATGCCCTCGGCCTGCGGCAAGACCAACCTGGCCATGCTCGAGTCCGCCCTTCCCGAATACAAGGTCTATACCGTCGGAGATGACATCGCCTGGCTGAACATCGGACCCGACGGCCGGCTGTGGGCCATCAACCCGGAGGCGGGGTTTTTTGGCGTCGCTCCGGGCACCTCGATGAAGACCAACCCCAACATGATCCGCACACTCAAGAATTCGAATTTCTACCCGACGATCTTCACCAATGTCGGGTTGAACACAGATACCAACGAGCCGTGGTGGGAGGGGCTGGACGGTCCGGTGCCCGAGCACATGGTGGACTGGCAGGGGCAGCCGTGGGACAAGACGCAGACGACCAAAGCCGCCCATCCGAACTCCCGGTTCACGGTGTCTCTCACCAACTGCCCGACGCTCTCCCGCGAGTACGACAACCCGAAGGGAGTGCCGATCTCGGCGATCATCCTGGGCGGCCGCCGGTCACAACTCATCCCCCTTATCACCGAAGCCTTCAACTGGGAACACGGCGTGTTCCTGGGGGCACGGATGGGGTCGGAAACGACGGCCGCGGCGGCCGGCAAGGTCGGAGTGCTGCGCCGGGACCCGATGGCCATGCTGCCCTTCTGCGGCTACAATATGGGCCTTTACTTCCGCCACTGGATCAACATGGGACGGCTGATGACGCACCCGCCCCGGATCTACGCCATGAACGCCTTCCGCTTGGACGAGAAGGGACGCTTTCTCTGGCCGGGGTTCGGGGAGAATATCCGCATCCTCAAATGGATTATCGACAGAGTAAACGGGAAAGCCGGAGCTAAGGAAACCCCGTTGGGGTTCGTGCCCGATATCAACACTTTTCCGGTGGACGGAGCCGGCGTGCCCAGAGGCAACCTGCAGCAACTCATTGAAGTCAGGCCGGGCGAATGGCAGGGCGAGGTCCAGGATATCAAGGGCTTCCTCGACCGGTTCGGAAACCACCTTCCCTACGAGATCAGGAACGATTTCAACCGGATGTCGGCCCGGCTCCAGAAATCTCAGGAAACATAGACTAAATCTCTGAGTTGAGTCGAGTGTCCCCAGATTACCCTAGAACTTGAAGTTCAGCCCGGCCTGGAGGCTCACGCCCGATAAGTCGAACACCGCTTCCCTGGCACCTTGACCGCCGGGTTCTCCCGCCGAAGGGATATCCAATCGTGGATATTGCTCTCCCTCAATGAAGAGGATAATCCCATTATCTTCTACGGTGGAACTATGGCCGCCAGACCACTCATAGGTTTCCTCTTTGCCCTCAAAGCCGGAGATTTTCGCGTATCTTCCAAAGACTTCGATAATAAAGGCCAGCCTCTGGTTCATGCGGATCTCCAGGCCGAGACCTCCCTGAATACCCAACTGCCGCGCCTCTGCTCTGTGAGTGAGGGAGCTGGCGGAGTACGGGGTCGTCAAATTCCCGCCGTACTTGTAAGCGGCGAAATGGTATTCGGGACCGGCACTGAGACAGATGGTCAGGAGACGGTCGAGGGGGATAGCGTAAAACAGGCCGAGCCTTATGGAGAAGATCTTTATCTCCGGAAGGCTCATCAGGCGGTATTCATACAGTGAACCCGGCCAATGGAATAGAAGGGAGCTCTCCTTGTGGGCTCGAACCAGGCTCCCTCCCACTCCGATCCCAATCCTGGGAGTGAAGTGATAGATGATGTCTCCTGTCATTTCATAGCCAATGCGGAACGGTCTCTTTCCATTCGCTCCCAGTTCGAAGCCGGCAGAGGCGATTTCGGCGACCTGCCGGTCGTACAGGCCTGCGGTACCCTTTTCGATATCGCCGCCCAAGAACGAAATCCTGGCTCCCCTGAGCTTCAAGTGGATCCCCACTCCTTTGAATTCTTCCTCTTCCTCTTCCTGCGCCTGGCCAGGAAGACAGATGAGGAATAGCCCCAGGAAGAGAAAAAACAGAAGCGCCTTATAAAGTCCTCTGTTCAGCGGTACTTTCACAAGCTTCTGATGTCTCGGCATCCGACCCCTCCATGTCAAGTATTCCTCGAATCAAAGAGCAAATCCAGTATATCGCCGAAAAAGGAGAGAAGTCAACGCGGCCAAAAGCGTGCCGCAGTTGTTAAATCGTCTCGAATAGAGCTATTATTTTCCTCTCTCATTATGAAGAGCTGGCCAAAGGAAAGACCAAGCCCCTGGTCGGGGCACTCGACCCCAGGCTGGCCAATGGCGTCATCCAGCTCGGGGGAGGCGGCGGGAGCAAAGACGACCTGAAAAACGTTGTCGAGTTCCTCAAGGCCCTGACCGGGACCCAGGTCCAGAGTCCAGCGGCCGGAGTAGGGCCACCGGCGCTGAATTGAGCGGGTCACGATAACAGGATCAGGCCGTCTGGACAGAGGCGGATTCTGGAGCCGGAGTCCTCGACTTCTCCATTCTGCTCACGGCGAAGTCCAGCGAAGCGAAGGCACAGCGGACCTGCCTTGACTTATCTTCTCGCCGGGACTTATGATTTCTGTCGGCGGCTGAATGACAGACTCACTGCCGATAGATAGGCCCGGCCCTCGCGGCCCCCGTTCAAATACCCGTGCGCTTTCTGGCCTCGCCATCCTGATTATGGTTTTTGTCCCTTTCCTTATCCTAATCGTCGATGTCGCCAAGTATCGCGTCGACGTCCCCTTCTGGGACCAATGGAACTTCGTTCCCCTTCTCGGCAAATCGTACGAGGAGGGAGTCACATTCCAGGATCTCTGGGGCCAGCACAACGAGCATCGGCTGCTCTTCCCCCGGCTTATCATGCTCGGGTTGGCCCACGCCAGCCGCTACAACGTCGTCTGGGAATTAGTCGTTATCATCCTCCTGGCCGCAGCCATTTTCGTTGTTTTGTGGTATCAGTTTTCAAAATCTACCAAGGCCTTGGGCTATTCCGGCTTTCCCTGGACGGTGCCATTTTTCTCTCTCCTTATTTTTTGCCTCGGTCAGGCCGAAAACTGGCTGTGGGGCTGGCAGATCCAGATTTTCTTGAATGTCCTGGCCGCGGTGGCCGGCTTTGTTTTTCTCGGGAGCCGCACGTTTCGGTGGGGAAAGTTCTTGGGCGCTGTGGGTTTCGGGATCCTGGCCACCTATTCCTTCGCCAACGGGCTCATCTTCTGGCCCTTGGGGTTTCTCGCGCTCATCCTCGCTCCCTCCGGGAGAAGACGGGAAAAGTCGTTGCCTTTGACAGCTTGGGCGGCTGTCACGGCCGCCGTCGCCATTTCCTACCTTTACAACTTCCGTTACGAGTCACCCTCCGGAAGGCCCTGGACTCACTTCCTGAATCACCTGGGAGAATACCTTCAATATCTTTTAAAATACCTGGGCCGGCCAATAATCAACTTTGAAGAGTATGCCCTGGCGATCGGCTTTGTCGGCCTTCTCCTCTTTGGATTCTTGTCTCTCTATTTTTTCAGGAAGAAGGGCGCCGAAGTCCGGGCGATCCTGCCTTTCTTTCTCTTCGGCCTCTACTCCATAGGCTGCGGTCTGCTGACGGGAATCGGCCGGGTCGGTTTTGGAAGCGCCCAGGCCATGAGCGGCCGGTATGTCCCTTTCTCTGCCCTGATCTGGGTCTCAAATTTCGCCCTTCTCTATTTTCTATCCCAAGAAATCCGCCAAAGGATGCGGATACGGCCGGGACGGATCATCAGCCTTGCGGGAATAGGCATCCTTTCTTTTGTTCTCCTCTTCGGAATCGTTCGCACGTCATACAGAGTCGGACACAGAGTCTTCAAGTCCTATCATTCCCGGATGCTGCCGGCGAGGGCGGCGCTCCTGCGGGGAGAGGATGAACAATTGCTCCTTCGTCTTTATATTGACGCTGACTATGTCCGCCGGGGGATAAGCGTGTTGAAGAAATACAAGTTGTCGGTTTTTCGATGAGCGGGAGCCCTCTGCCCTGTTGACAGCGGTCATCCCGCTGGGTAGAGTATCATCAGGCGCTGCCGGGGAGCCCGGCCAGAAGGACAAGATTCTGTGCTATCAGAAGAAGTGCGTCCTTTATTCATTTTTCGGAGAAGGAGGTAGATTATGCAAAGTAAGAGAGGTCTCTGCAATTTGCTCGGGGTTTCCCTCATTTTGCTTCTGGCCTATCCGGTTTTCGCCCAGCTGATCGACATCGCCAAGTTCAAAGGAGTCGAAATACCTTTCCGATTGAAGGTAGGGGGTATCGTGACAGAGAAAGGCATTTATAATTTGGAAACATTAAAAAATCCGACTACCCCGTCGTGCTATCTGAGAATCAAGAAAGGCACTAAAATTCTGTGCCTCATCGAGGGGGAGCGGTTGCAATATGAAGCCTATGGCATGTCCAAGATGACGGATCCCAGCATCCCTCAGAAACCGAGATTAAAGATGAAACGAAGCGCCGAGGAAAAGGTTGTTTATTTCACAGTCGAGACAGGCCGGGGCAGTCGTTTCCCCTATCTTTGGCTGAGATTCAAGCTGGACTATGAAGAATAGTCCCCGAATCCGCCCTTCGCCAGCTTTATGGGAAGCGCTTATTCCAGGACTACGATGTTGTGCTTCGCGCAGATCTCCTTGAGCTCTTTGGGCCAGACGGAAACAGTCACTTCCCCCAGGTGAGCGGCCCGGAGAAGGTACATGAAGGTCCTCGACTGCCCGATCCCGCCCCCGATGCTCAAAGGAATCCTATCGTTCATGATCGCCTGGTGGTAGGGCAGGTTGAGGTTTTCCATGAGGTTCGACATCTCCAACTGCTTCACCAAGGTCTCCTTGGTCACCCGGATTCCCATCGACGTCAGCTCGTGGCGCCGGCGCGTGACCGGGTTCCAGACCAGGATGTCACCGTTGAGGCCGTAGGTGGGCTTCCCGGTCAGGTGCGAGGTGTCGGTGATCCAGTCGTCATAGTCAGCCGCTCTCATCTCGTGAGGGTACCCGTCTTTGAGCGGATAGCCCACTCCGATGATGAAGACGGCCGGGTATTTCTGCAGGACCTGGGTTTCGCGCTGCTTGCGCGGCAGGTCCGGGAACATGTCCAGGATTTCTTCGGCGTGGATAAAAGTCAGCTCTTCGGGGAAGTCGGGGTATTTTTTCGTTTTAAGCTGGGGGTAGAGCTCCTGGGCGTGCTTCGCGGCGCCCCGGATGACCTTCCAAATCTTCTTGACGACGTCCTTGAGGAATTCCAGGTTGCGCTGGTCCATGGACATCACCCGCTCCCAGTCCCACTGGTCCACGTAGGCACTGTGGTCGTGGTCGAGGAAGTAGTCCTTGCGCACTGCCCGCATATCCGTGCAAAGCCCTTCGCCCAGCTTGCAGCCAAACTGCGCCAGAGCCGGCCTTTTCCATTTCGTCGCGGCCTGCACGATCTGGGCATTGAGCCGCTTTTTTAATCCCAGCCCGCAGGGGAACTCGATCGGCGTCCGCGAACCGTCCCGGTCGAGCATGTCGTTGATCCCGCTCTCCCGCTCAACGATGAGTGGCACCTGGACCATGGTCAGGTTCAGCTCTTGGCAAAGGTTTTTTTCGATGTACTCTTTGATGGCAAACAGGGCCTTCATCCGCTCGAGAGGCGGAAGAACAGCCTGATAATCCCGGGGCAGGATTTTTTCGACCTCGGGGTAGGTGCTGATCCCCGGCCCGGCTAGGTCCGCTTTTTTGTCTCCAGGCATCTTTGACTCCTTCTTTGAGATTGATATATATGTCAGGAAAAATTAAAACCTTAAAAGAGGAGCGCTATTATAGATTCGAGAGCTCTTCCCTGTCAACTCGACGGGCCTCATCCTAAAGAAATCTTGTTTTGATTGGCCGCCTGCCATAAGATTTGGTAAGCGCCGAAGGGGAGGACCTCTATTTCGTCCTTTGTATCTGGGTCCACGGCCATAAGAAGGGGCAGGGCAATTTCCAGAAGAGGGGGATGGGAAAAGCGCTCCTCCAGGCCGCGGAAGAGGATGCCAAAAAAAGGGGCGCCCAAGGCATGGCCGCCTGGGGGATGGCCATTCCTGTCTTTATGAGGGCATCCTGGTTCAAAAAGCACGGGTATAAGCCCGCGGACAAAATGGGGATGCAGGTTCTCCTTTGGAAGCCTTTCAGCAAAGACGCCAGACCTCCCCGCTGGATCAAGCCGAGGAAGACTCCGGAGACAACTCCGGGCCGAATCACCGTCACGGCTCTGCTCCACGGTTGGTGCCCGGCGATGAATATGACCTACGAGCGGGCTAAGCGGGCAGCCTCGGAGTTCGGCGACCGGGTGGTTTTCCGGACAGTGGATGCCTTCAACCGGGACGTCATACTCGAGTGGGGCACATCAGACGCCCTGTTCATCGATCAAAAACAGGTCCGGACCGGCCCTCCCCCATCCTATAAAAAGATAAAGAATAAAATCGCCAAGCGGGCAAAGGGATTGCGACGCGCATAGGACCAATCCAGCCTATGGGCACTCCTGATCAGGAGATGGTAAGCGGAAGGAAAACCGGCTATTCGGTCGAAACCGCATACCTCTTGATCACCTGGTAGCCTTCGTCTGTTTCCTCGATGCCGTACGCTTTGCCGGCCTTCCACAGCCGGAGGTCCGACCTGGTGATGAATTGGGCGATGAATCTTCCCTCCGCATCGAAGACATCGAACTCGTACTCGCCTTTGGCTTTTCCCTTGGTAAAGGTCCGGACATAGAGCCCCCCCTGGTCGTCGAGGAGGAAGAACTGGAAGGGCGGGAAGACATCGGGAAAAGAGAACATGTCTTTGATGTTGACGCCGCCGGCCACGTTGGGTATCCGTTCCAGCATCTCATCGATATCCGCCTGGGTGACCTTTACCCGGTCATACTCCTTCTGGATGGTCCGGATATGTTTTCCCTCCGGACTGTAAACCTTAATCTCATAATCCGCATTTCTGCCGTAGCAGATATTTCCCGCTGGGTCAAACTGGTAGATGGACATCATCTCTAGGATGTTTATCTTGGAGCCGGAGCCTGGAATGGGAAGCGGAAACTCGAGTTTGTCGAGGGTGAAGAGGGGTTTGAGGTCGGCGTCGAATTT
>DQHV01000270.1 GCA_003524335.1 Candidatus Aminicenantota bacterium
CCCTTCCAGTCCTTGAAGCTTTTCTTGAGAAGCGCTAAGGCCTGCGCCTGCTTGAAATCACCGGTGAACGCGATGATGATCTCTTTGTCCCGGATGTTTCTCTCATAGAACGCTTTGATGTCGTCTAGAGTAATAACGTTGATCGTGGCGTTCGTCGTCCGCCGCGCTTCCGGGAAATCCTTGCCGTAGATGAGCTCGCTGAAAAGGACGAAGCCGAGGGAGGTGGGATAATCAAACCGCCGCCGGATCGACTCGAGGTCTTTCTTCTTTTCGGTATCAAACCGCACCTGGTCAAAGGTCGGGTTATAGAGAATATCGAGAAGCACTTTCCAGGTCTCATCGAAATTCTTGCTCAGAGTCCAGAGGCTGACCTCGGAAAATTCGAGCCCGGCAAAAGAGCCGATGGTCGAACCGAGGAAATCGAGCTTCTCCTCGAGCCCATCCGGGTTGAGGGTTTTCGTGCCGCCGGCCTTGAGCATCCTCATGGCCAGGGAGGCCAGGCCCACCCGGTCGGCCGGTTCGTAGAGGCTTCCTGTCTTGATGATGATCGTGCCGTTGATGACGGGCTGCTCGTGATCCTCTTTGAAGTAAAAGGTCACCCCTTTCTTGAGCGCTGCCATTCCCGGTTTCTGCGCCTTGAACTCGAGGTCGGTGAACTTCAGCGTCTTCGGGTCTTTCTGGGCCTGGACTGCAGACGGTGAGAAAGCAAAGGCCACAAGAAGAATCCCCGCGACGGCGAGAACGAGTAACTTGTTTCGATAGGGTCTCATTTTTCACCTCCCTTTTCCTTGCGGAGAAGGATGCCGACGGTGCGGTTGGTTTCCGTGAAGCACGCGTTGGCCGCCGCCATGATCTCTTCGGGCGTGATCTTCTTCAGCGCTTCGACCCGCTTCCAGTCCGCATCCATGTCGTCAAAGATGATGACGTTTCTGAGCAGCCGCATGGCCAGGAAGACGTTGTCGGCGAAACCGATCGACCGGTAGAGAGCGGCTTCGGCCTGGTTGATCGATTTGTCGATTTCAGCCTGCGTCACGGGTTCCTTTTTCAGGCGGTCGAGGTGCTCGAGCACCGCTTTTTCGAGGTCCTGGGCCGTGTTGGGATGGCGCGGCTGGCCCATTATCATAAAGAGCGCGGGATAACGGGCGGCCGACGCTGAGGCGAAGACGGAGACGGCGATTTTCTTGTTGGTGACGAGGTCGCGAGTGAGACGCGATGAGCTGCCGCGGCTCAGGATCATGCCGGCCAGACTCAGGGTGAGGTTGTCTTTTTCGGCCGGGCCGGGCATGTGATAGCCCATGAGGATTCTCGGCTCCGCGTCGAACCGGGTGGTGACCCGGCGCTCGCCCCGTTGTGCGGGCTCGATGTCGGTGGGCCTGGGCGGGTCCGCGCCCCGCGGGATGTCGCCGAAATATTTCTCGGCCAGGCGCTTGACCTCCTCGAGTTTCACATCGCCGACCACGGCGGCCACCATATTGTTGGGGATGTAGAAAGTCTTAAAGAAATGGACGGCTTTAGCCTTGGTGTAGGACTGGATGTCCTCCATATAGCCGACGACGGTGTGGCGGTAGGGATGGAGGATGTAGGCGATGTTGGAGAATTCGTCGCGGAGGAGGCCGTCCGGGGTGTTGTCTAGGCCCATGCGGCGCTCCTCGGCGACGACGTCGCGCTCGGAATAGAACTCGCGGAAGACGAGATCCTTGAAGCGCTCGGACTCGATCAGGAACCAGAGTTCGAGCCGGTTCGAGGGCAGCATGACGAAGTATTGAGTGGAATCGTTGCCGGTGGAGGCGTTCAGGAACTCGCCGCCGTTTTCGGAATAGATCTTGTCGAGCTCGTCCTTGACCGCGTACTTGAGGTGCTCCTCCTGGAGCGTTTTGAGCTTGTCCCTGAGATCTTTCATCTTGGCCTGGTCGGCCCGGTCGCCCTTGAGGTACTCGGCGGCCAGGTCATCTCCCAGGCGGTCCATCTCCTCGAGGATGGACTTTTCCTTCTCGTAGTCGCGGGTGCCCATGACCGACGTGCCCTTGAAGGCCATGTGCTCGAAGAAATGGGCGAGGCCGGTCTCCCCCTTGCGCTCATCCACGCTCCCGACTTTGACCATGATCATGCCGGCAAAGGTCGGGACCTGCGGCCGTTCGTAGACGAAAAAGCGCAGGCCGTTGGCGAGCGTAAATTCTTTGACCTTATCGGCGAAGCCCTGAGCGGATGCGGACGGATGGGTAAGCGAGAACACGATAAGGAAGGCGAAAAGGAACAGGGTCAGTCGCGGTCTCTTCATGACTCCTCCTTTGGATTAAAATTTTGACGCTGACTCAAATTTCCCCCGATCAAAACTCGGATACTGAAAATATAGGTGGAAACAACGGGAAAGTCAATGCCGACGATACCCCGATGACCCTAACCCGGCCCCTACCTTCGGACCTTAACCCATCTCCCCAGCTTATTCGATTCGACGGCCGCATCGATCACGCACATCTCCTCGTGGCCGGTCTCAAAATCGGGGAAGCGAACCTCATAGGGCCGGCCCTCGCGTTTCGCCGCCAGGGCGCCGTAATAATCCCGGAACAGGTTATAGATGGCGTCATGGTATCCCATGGGGTGTCCCGTAGGGAGGGCGGCGTATTTCTGGGTTTCCTCCGCCTGCAATTGCGAAGATTCGTAGAAAATCTCGTTGGCGCGGTCGCGATGGCCGATCCAGAGGGCGTTGGGATGGACGTGGCTCCAGGCGTAGGATTCNNGACCCGAAAACCTGAAGCTCGATGTCGACCTTGCGGCCGGCGGCCACCTGGCAGGTCGTGAAATTCCCCCTGGCGCCGTTGTCGAGACGGATGAACAGTGCGGCGTAGTCATCGAGCTTCACCTCGACGTCCTCATAGTCGGCGGCTTTCTGGGAGCTGAACGACAGGGGGCCGGTCGTCGGCTTGCGGCGCTTGGGGAGGCAGGTGTGGAGATCGGCCATGACTTCTGCGATTTTCCGGCCGGTTATGAACTGGACGAGGTCGCACCAGTGGCTGCCGAGGTCGGCGATGACATTTGCGCCGCCCGCGATTTCAGGGTCCAGGCGCCACGAATAGTCCGTTTCGAAGAACAGCCAGTCCTGAAGAAAATGCCCTAGGAAGGCCCGGACTTCTCCTAGATCCCCACGTCGGGCGCGGGCCGCCGCTTCCTGGACGACCGGGTAGTACCGGTAGCAGAAATTGATGGCGGTCAGGGTGTTATGCTTCTTGGCCAGCTCGAAGAGGTCGGCAGATTCCCGGGAGTTGAGGGACAGGGGTTTTTCCGATAGAACCTCTTTGCCGGCCAGGATGGCCCGGCGGTTGATCTCGAAATGGACGTAGTTGGGGGCGCAGTTGTGGATGACGTCGATCTCCCGGTCAGCGATGAGCTCGTCGGCTCCCGCATAAACCTTGGATATGTTCNNGCAGCATTTCCAGGTGGACCAGGCCGATATAGCCCGTTCCGATCAAGCCGACTCTTATGCTTTTCATCCTTTTCTCCTGATTGGACCAGCTTAACCCAACTGGGGCGATGAGGTAAAGACGGAAATGGCCTTCCGGCATTTGCCATCCAGCCGGAATTCGGATAATAAATAGAAGCNNACCCACAAGAAAGTCGGATGAGCCTAAATAGAAGCCATAAAGGAGGCGACGTGATCCCATCAAAGATAGGTTTCCGCGGATTGGCTTTGGCCCTGTCGGCCGTTTTTTTCCTGGCCGCCTCTCCGGATGTTTTCGCCCCCGATACGCCCGAGCCGGGCACGAGCGAGCGCATCGCCCAGCTGACGACCGACCCGCGTTATCTCAGCCCCTGGGTCGCCTACGTTCCGGACTCAAAAACCGTGCCCTCGCCCAAGAAGTTCCTGGGCCGCATCGTCGGAGAATCCGGCGAGCTTTCCCATATCTCTCAGATCTACGGCTATTTTCAGGCGTTGGCCAAAGCGTCTCCCCGGCTCCACCTGGAAACCATCGGCCGGACAGAGGAAGGCCGGGACATCATTCTCGCGGCCATCGCCGACGAGTCCGGGATCCAAAACCTAAAGCGGCTCAAAGCGGCCACTGCGGCGCTCGCAGACCCGCGCCGGACGAACCCCGACGAGGCGGAGAAGATCCTTGCCTCGGCCCGGCCGATCTATTACATCAACGCCGGCCTTCACGCGGACGAGACCGGCAGCTCGGAAATGGCCATGGAGTTGGCCTACCGGCTGGCCGTATCGGAGCAGCCGATGATCCAGCAGATCCGCCGGAATCTGGTTCTCCTTATCAACCCGGTCTCTGAGCCCGACGGCCACGAGAAGATGGTGGACTGGTTTTACCGGTACCTCAAGGGCCGCACCGACTATGACAGTCTCCCCAGACAATCGCCGCCTTACTGGGGACGCTATGTCTATGTCGATATCAACCGAGACGCCCACCAGGTGGACATGGAGGCGACGAAGGCCGTCTCCAGGATGTTCTTCGAATATCATCCGACTGTCATTCATGATTTGCACGAGGCGATCGCCTTGCTCCAGACCTGGAACGGCACCGGTCCCTACAACCCCCATCTCGACCCCATCGTGACCAGCGAATTCCTGGCCATGAGCTTTCACGAGGTGAGGACGCTCACGGCTCTCGGAATGCCGGGTGTCTGGACCTGGAATTTTGGCGAGAATTTCGGCCTCCATTATCTGGATTCCATCGCCCTGAACCACAACAGCATCGGCCGGGGGTATGAGACCTTCGGGAACGCCACCGCAGAAACGGTCCAGCGGACGGTGTCTGAAGAGGAGACGAGCCGGGAATGGTACCGGCCCTTGCCTTCCGACCGGGCGCTCAAGTGGTCGATGCGGGACAACGTCAACTACCAGGAGACGGCCCTCTTATCCGTCCTCGACTACACGGCCAAGCAGGCGAAAGACATGCTCCGGAATTTCTACCGGACGGGCTATGCGTCCTGGCAGGCAGGCCAGAAGGGAGGTCCTTTTGCCTACGCGATCCCGGAAGACCAGGGAGACAGGAGGAGGGTCGCGGAGATGGTGAACCGGCTCCTCGTCCAGCACATCGAGGTCGGTCAAGCGGCCGAGTCGATGACTCTCAATGAGGGCCAATTTCCCGCTGGGACCTACATCGTCAAGCTCGACCAGCCTTACCGGAACTATGCCGTTGACCTCCTCGAGCCGCAGAAGTTCCCGGCGGACCAAGCCCACTTGCCCTATGATGATGTCTCCTGGGCTCTGCCTGTTCACTACGGGGTTGAAGCCAAACGCGTCGATAACCCCGAGATCCAGAAGGCCCTTTTGAGACCTCTGAGCGGCGAGGTTCATCCGGCCGGGCGAGTGAACGGGACAGGGCCGGTCTGCTTCCTCAGAGACACCGGACAGGAAGCCCTGCTCGCCGCCCGCTTTCGCCTGAAAAAATTCGGAATGGAGGTCTCGGAAGAGCCGTTTGAAATCGCCGGGGCCACCTACCCTGCCGGGTCGTGGATAATTGGGGCCCAGGACGGACTGGCGCCCGAGCTCAGAGAAGTCGCTAAGGAACTTGCCCTGGACTTTGACAGCGCGTCTTCGATTCCCGAAGTCCGCCGTCATGAAGCCGTCGTTCCCAGGGTGGGGGTATATGTCCCCTGGGCGGACACGGACTCTATCGGATGGATCCGCTGTACGTTCGACCGGCAGCGGATTCCCTATGTCTATCTGCGGGACGAAGACATCCGCGTCGGAAACCTGAACGCTAAGGTGGATGTCATCCTGTACGGCGAGGTGAGGCTCGACCTTCAAGGACAGATCCACGGCATCGCGCCGACCTCAGGGCCGATGCCTTTCCGAGCGTCGGCGGAGTTCCCGAGTCTTGGGGCTCCGGTCACCTCGGATGATATCACAGGCGGGATCGGCTGGGTCGGCCTTTCCAGCCTGCAGCGGTTCATGGATGAGGGCGGCCTGATGATCACTCTGGGCAATGCCACGATCCTCGCTCTCGAAGGCGGGCTGGTCCGAAACGTGCGGCGGGCCGTCGATCAGAACGTCCAGACCCACGGGGTAGAGCTCAAAGTCAAGTTCACCAGCCCGGGCCATCCCCTCAGCTACGGCTATCCGCTCATAACCTCTGTCTTCCGGTCGAACACCACAGTCTACGACCTTCCCAGGCGCTGGCTCGAAATGGCCTACTGCACATCCTGCCTGGACGGGCCGGTTGACAGGCGCGGTGTCGTCCTGCAGTGGGGCATAAAACAGCCGGATGAAAAGAAGGAGGGCCGAGAGTCCGGACCCGCCGGCCCGAGACCGGAATCTATGGTCGTCAGCGGGGGAGCGCGAGGCGCCGAGAAGCTGGAGGGGCGGCCGGCCATCCTCGACCTGCCCTCCGGCAAAGGGAGAGTCATCGCTTTCAACTTCAACCCCATGCACCGGGACCTGAATCACTCGGACTACCGGCTCCTCTGGAACGCCATCCTGAACTGGAAGAAAATCTTATCCCGGGCCCATAACGGCGGGAAAGAATAGAGAGGGATCAAGCGACATGAAAACACCCATAGCCTTCGGAGTGGCGCTGCTACTCCTTATTCCAGGAGTGTCTAGTCAAGTGGACGTCAAGACGACGGAGCTCCAGCAGCGTGTTTTCCGGGGCCTCTGGAACGCCGTGAATGATCATTATGTGTACGCGGATTTCCGCGGGCACGATTGGAAAGCGATCGGGGCAAAATACCAGGCGCGCATCCAGGGAGGCTTGAACAACGACGAATTCTACGCCGCTATGCAGGCGATGCTCGGCGAACTCGGCGACGAGCATTCCTACTTCCAGAGCCCGGCGCAGATCAAGGCGGAACAGGCCGCCCGGGCCAGCCAGTATAATTTCGTCGGCATCGGCGCCCTGATGGTCCCGATTAAGGACACCGATCAGGCCGTTATCATGACCGTGTTCCGTGACAGCCCGGCAGCGCAAGCGGGGTTGCGCTCCCACGAAATCATTCTGAAGGTGGATGGGGGGCCGATCCGAGAGAAGGACGGTCGGAGCCGCACCATGGGGCCGGACGGCTCGATTGTGGTCCTGACAGTCAGGCGGCCCGGCCAGCCGCCTCGCGATGTGACCCTAACCCGCCGCCGGGTCACCGGGGCGCTGCCGATTGACTATCGCCTCATCCCTCGAACCCGCATCGGCTATATCTTCCTGCCTACGCTGCTGGACGAGACCGTCGCTGACCAGACACGCGAGGCGGTCAAGAAGTTGACGACGGACGGCCCGCTGGACGGCCTGGTCCTGGACAACCGCATGAATGGAGGCGGCCTGGGCAAGGCGGCGGAATCGATCATGGGGCTTTTCGCCGGCGGTCTCCAGGGTGATTTTGTCAGCCGGGCGGGCCGGGAGCCACTCCAGCTTCAGCCGGAGGATGTGGGCGGTTCTCAGACCCTGCCGCTTATCGTCTTGGTGGATGTCAATACCGTTTCCTTCGGCGAGATCGTCAGCGGCGTGCTGAGGGTCGCGGGCCGCGCCAGGATCGTGGGGGGGCCCACCTTGGGCAACGTGGAGAGGCTGCGGCCCTATGATTTCGATGACGGCTCGCGGGCTTGGATCGCCAACGAGACGTTCGAACCCCGCGGTCAGGCCAACGGTATCTGGGAGGAGACTGGTATCATTCCGGACGTAAACGTGCCCACGCGCTGGCACGAAATCACGGATGAGAATGACCCGGCGCTGGCCAAAGCGGTGGAACTTCTAAAAGGGCAGAAAGAAAAGTCGGCTTCTATCGTTTCTTGATCAAGATTTCGACCCGGCGATTTTTTTGCCGGCCGGCGGGATTATCGGAGCCGTCGGGGTTGGCGTTGGGGGCGACGGGCTTAGTTTCTCCAAATCCCTCTGTTCTCATGATCCCCGCTTCTACCCCGGCGTTTTTCACCAGCCAATCCCTGACCGACTCCGCCCTTTTCAGGGAGAGTTTCTGATTGTAATCGTCCTCTCCCTTGGAATCGGAATGGCCGGAGATGAGGACTCCGGGGCTGCGATAGGCCTTGATGATGTCTCCCACCTTCTTAAGTGTCGCTTCGGCGTCGGGCCGGATGTCCCATTTATCGAAATCGAAAAGGATATCGCCCGAAAGGTCGATTTGAATGGTCGTCTTGGTCTCTTTCGCCTCCAGTTCCTTGAGGGTCTTTTGAACCTGCTTGCTGTCGAACCCAACCCCTTTTGAGACTCCCAGGATGCCGGCGGTTTCAAAAGAAATGGCCCTGGCCCCTCGATTGGCGCCCAGCGCCTTCAAAGCCAGGATAGCTTTCTCCTGAGCATCGGCAGGAATGACCGGATCCTCGGCGTTTTTCCCCGACTGGAGCGCCGGGTCCACTCCGCTGTGAGCCCTGCCCCCGCTTAGCGGACAAAGCGGCCCAAAACAGAAAGCCAGCAACGCCGCCCAGGCCAGACTTTTCATATACTCAGCGCTATTTGGCCAGCTTAACGCTTTCAAACGGAGACACCCCGGGGAGGGAGATAGTAATCGAGGCCGGATTATCGGCCGGCTGGGGGAATTTGATCCACAGGCCCATCGATTTTCCCGCCTGAATTCCGTACCAGAATCGGCCGCCGTTTTGATCATCATAGGCGGGACCGGCGATGAAGAGGCCGTCGGTGTCCTTGAGCCCGTAGTACTTTTTCTGGTTGACCTCATCCATGATATAGCAGTCTTTAAACTGGATGGTGACGTTTTGCTTTTCAGCGGCTGTGTTTCTGAGCTTGAACTTCACCGTGACGATATTGTTCTGAATCTCCAGGCTGGTCAGGTCCGCCTCGATTCCCTCTACCGTATTGTGCGACTGGGTTTGGATGACCTCCTGGCCGAAGAACAGACCGGCTGAAAAGAGCAGACCCGTTCCCAAAAAGGCAAGAATTTTCTTCGATCGGGGACTCATTCAGACCTCCTTTTCCCTTGTCTCGAGATCCATGAAAAAGGAATTCGGCTGTGCTGTGGCAGTGCCGTTTTTCCCTTTCGGCTCGGCTCTCTCGAGCCTGCGTTACTAACAAAATATACCACCTGCTGTGAAACCTTGTCAACCGCCCGCAGCGGATGCTGCTTCCTAAACCGGGAATCGTGACCTCAACTCTTGAGGGTACTCAGCCGTATGGCAGCGGCGTACCTATGGGCGTCCATCCCTTCATACTTGGCCTGAGTTTCAGCGTATTTGGCCAGCATCCGGGAGGCTTTCACGCCGACGGCTTGATGGGTGATCACCTTGAGGAAGGTTCCGACCCACAATCCGCCTGTGTACCGAGCTGCCCGGCCCGTCGGGAGGATATGGTTCGTCCCGGCGATTTTATCGGCGTAGACCTCGGCGGTGTTTTGGCCCAAAAAGAGAGAGCCGTAGTTATTGAGAAGGGGGAGTACCTCTTGAGGGTTCTTGGTATGGACTTCCAGATGCTCGGGGGCGTATTCGTTGGCATAACGGGCGGCGTCGTTCAGGTTCTTCACCATTACGACCTCGCCTTTGTTCGCCCAAGACGTGCCGGCGACTTCTCTAGTCGTCCTCTCTGCTAACTGCTTCTTGATCTCCTTTAAGGTTTCCCGGGCCAGTCTCTCCGAGGTTGTAACCAGGCAGCCCCTGGCATTCGGATCGTGCTCGCATTGGGCGAGCAGGTCGGCGGCGATATAGTCGCTCCGCGCCGATTCATCGGCGATCACCAGGCATTCACTCGGCCCGGCCAGAAAATCGATCCCCACGACTCCAAAGACCTGGCGTTTCGCCTCCATGACGTACTGGTTTCCAGGACCAACGATCAGGTCTACGGGCTGGATTGTTTCCGTCCCGTAGGCCATGGCTCCGATCGCCTGTGCTCCCCCGAAACAATAGATCTCCTCGACTCCCATCATATGCATGGTGTATAGGATCCCGGGATTGATAGCTCCATCACGCCCCGGCGGGCAGCAGGCCAGGATTCGTCGGACGCCGGCCACTTTGGCCGGCATCACGGACATCACGGCTGAGGTCAGACAGGGGTAGCGACCGGCCGGCACGTAGCAGCCGGCAGACTCCACGGGGACGACCCGCTGCCCCATGATTACCCCTGGAAGCATCTCCTTTTCGAACTCCTTCAGGCTTTCTTTCTGGACTTGGGCGAAGGCCGTCACGCGGTTGATGGCAAAATCGAGCTCGGCGATGATTTCCGGCGGGAGCTTGTCCTTCGCTTTAGCGGCCTCAGCCCGGGAGACACGGAGGGATTCGGGCTCGAACCGATCAAACTTTTTCTCATAGTGGCGGAGAGCCTTGTCTCCCTCCTTCTTAACTCTCTGCAGGATTGCGCTGACGGTTCTCTGCAGTTGCCGGACGTCCGCTTCCGGTACCGGACGTTCTCTTTTGATCTTCTTATAGTNNGTGCAGACGCAAAGAATACGGAGCTTCTGGGTGCCGGACGTATTGTGCATCGTGTGGGGGAGGTAGGAATGAAAATAGAAACTGTCGCCCTTAATCAATTCATATTCCTTGCCGTCCACCTTCAATTTTCCCCGGCCTTCAAGAACATACCCGAATTCCTCCCCCCGGTGAGAGCTGCATTCTCCGAGCGTTCCCCTGGGCTCAAAAATGAGCTCTTCGAAGTCTAGATGCTGGCCCGGCTGGGCCGGCACGAGCAACCCGATCTTCATCGTCTTGGGCGAGGGGAGAAAGACGTTGTCGTTCTTCTTGTAGACGACTTTGTTTTCATGAAAATAAGAGGAGAAAAACATGGCCAAGTTGGTGTCCAGGGCGTCGAGAATGCGCCGCAGGAGCGGAATTGAAATCCCCCTCTTCCCGGTTTCGATCAGGCTCAGATGAGGCTGGGTCATTCCCAGCTTCCGCGCGAATTCCTCGATCGTTATCCCTCGGGCCTTTCGCAGCCAGCGAATCTTCCGACCGATATCCTCCATGCTGATCCCTCCTTCTCCGATCAGGAATCGCGGGCGGCCTCCCTGCCCCCCGCTCTATCCTGCGGGGCCGCGGATGGCGGCTCCGGGTCGTCGGCCGTTGTTTTTCCGGCCACGAGCAAACAGCCATTTATAGCACGTTGTTATAATCAAGTAAAGCCCCGGGCGGCCCAAAGCGCGGCCGTGTTCTCCTATCTTCAGAAAGGCGCAATTTTTCGCTTGACATGATATAACAGATTGATATAAATTGCGCCCATAACTGAAAGCAGGAAAAAAACTTGGCATTTTCTGTCTCTGGGCCGGACAGCCGATGGTGGTGTCTCTGCTCACCCGCACCTAGGGAAGACAATGACTTGTCCAGGAAAGGAGATCGGAGGATGAAGAAGGTACGATCGTTCGGCATCTTAGTCTTAGCTCTCTTTTTTTCGGCCGCGGCCATCAGCGCTCAAGAAACAGGTGAGATTATCGGCCGGGTGGCCGATGAAGANNAAGAACCGCGCTCAGCGCTGCCGACGGCTCCTTCCGGCTTTCGCTCTTGCCGATCGGAATCTACAGGCTGACCTTTGAACTTCAGGGGTTTGCCACAGTCATTCAAGAAAATGCGAACGCCAAGCTCGGATTGACCACGGCAGTTGATGTAACAATGAAGGTGGCGACCCTCCAGGAACAGATCACTGTCATTGCCCAGGCTCCCCTGATCGACAAGACCAAAGCCGATACCAGCTTCAACATGAGCTCCGATGAGCTGGCCAAAGTCCCCATCCAAGGGAGGACGATTCACGAGGTCCTGAACTACACTCCCGGAGTCACCGGTGTCAGGCATGACACGAACTGGGGTGTGGGGGGCGGAGGGACCGAGTACGGCCAGGGAAGTTTTCGGGGGGAGGGAGCTTCCGGGAACAACTTCCTGGTGGATGGGCTTTCCAAGAGAGGGGCGGACGATAACAATTCCGGGGTGCAGGTGAACTACGATGCCTGGGAAGAGGTCCAGATTATCTCGGACGGGTTTTCTCCGGAGTTGGGCAGCACCTACGGCGGTATTATCAACGTTGTCACCAAGTCCGGCGGGAACAGCCTTCACGGCGAACTCGGGAGCCTAATCTGGGATCACCACTTGAGGGCATCTCGGCAAGAGCAACTGGCCATCGCCGTCGAGCCTGTCACGTCCCAGTACGATGTCTTTGGAAATATCGGCGGTCCGATCGTCAGGGACAAACTCTGGTTTTTTGTGAGCAACAACCTGTGGCGGAAAGTCGAGGACATGGAGGCCAGTTCGATCGGCTGGCTGGCGATCCCCTCGGGCCGAAGAAGAGTCAATACGAACAACATCTTCGGCAAATTGACCTATTCTCCATTCCAGAACCACACTTTCTCTTTCAGCGGCACCTATGACTCCTTCCTGAACCAGTCTGGGGGTTTCGGCCTGCCGGAGCTCCATGTCAAGCAGAACTACAACGACTATGCCTACCGCCTGAACTATAAATNNCATGTCAAGGAGAACTATAAGGACTACGCTTACCGCCTAAACTATAAAGGAATCTTCGGCGCCAACACACTCCTCGAAGCCGCCGTGGGGCGGTCGAGCCGCGACCGGAGCGCCGAGCCGCTCAGCGGAAATATGGATAAACCGGCGATTTCTTATGCGGATATCAGCCAGACAACCAATAACGTGTTCACCAAGAGCAGTTCGTTGGACCAGAGAACAGACCTCACCTCGAGGTTCACCCAATACATCAACACAGAGCGTTTCGGCAATCATGAATTGGGCCTCGGGTTCCAGTACTACTATATCTACAGGAGTGTGGCCGAGGACTATACGGGAGATGATTGGGACCTCTGGCCGGGCAACTTTTGGGAGGGAGGGGCCAACCTCGACTTTCTCGAGCCCGACGTGCCCTACCAGATGCGGGAGTTCCGAAACCAGTTTTATTACAACAAGGGCCGCGGATTCGGCATCTCCCTCAAGGATAAGGTGTCCTTCGGCCGGGTTACCCTGATGCTCGGTCTCAGGTCGGAAACGCAGAGGCTATACGATGACCAGGATCAGATCATTTTTGATTGGGGGCTGAAGGAATTCATCTCGCCCCGGCTCTCCTTAGCCTGGGATATAACCGGCAATGGGGTAAACGTATTCAAACTCGGGTTTGGTCAGTTCACCGACACCATGCTCTTCGACTTGCTGGGCTTCTTCACCAAGGGCGGAGGCTCGACCTTCGCGGTTTATAACTGGATCGGCCCGGTTCCCACACCTGTCACCGACGAAGCCACCTTGAGGAACGCGGCCTACTGGGAATACAGCTGGCAGCAAGGAGGACCCGAGGCCTATGCGACCTATCCTCCAGTGAGAGAGGGGACAAAGCCGGACCGGATGAGGAAATATGTTCTCGAATTCGACCGTCGCCTGGGAGCCAACTGGGCGCTCAAAGCCCGGGGCGTTTTCTCCAGCCGGACGAACATGATTGAGGACCTGGGCTTCTTCGATTATGAGACGTTCTGGTACGAGCTGATGAACTGGGACAAGAAAAGGCGGAACTATTGGGGTTTTGAGCTCGAAA
Source organism: Candidatus Aminicenantota bacterium (assembly GCA_003524335.1). Taxonomy (GTDB): domain Bacteria; phylum Acidobacteriota; class Aminicenantia; order Aminicenantales; family UBA8522; genus UBA8522. The sequence goes on from DQHV01000270.1 coordinate 13,410, forward strand.
TCAACGGGAGGATCGCGGACAAGTTCTTCCTCAACGGTTCCTATGTTCGCTCGGCCGCCAAAGGCTCGACCGCCGGTGACTATGAGACTTACGGCAACTATGCCGGAACCGTGTACAACACAGTCGGCTGTTTCGGCGACCACTTTTCCGGTCCCGCGGATTCTCCCTGGGCCTTCTTTGCCGACGCGACCGCCGGCATGGGAGGCTGGGACTACGGCGAGGAAGGTTGGTTCGGCTACCTGCCGTACAGTTGCGATCATGTCGTCAAAGTCCTGGGGACTTACCTGGCGCCGTATAACTTTGTCGTCAGCGCGAACGTCGAGGTGTACTCCGGCTATCATTGGTCGGTCTGGGGGTTCCAGCCGGGCTACGGGGTTTACCTCACTTTCCCCCGCGGACGCGGCACGGAAAAGATCCCGACTCACGCCTACGTGGACCTCTCGGTGGAGAAGAACATCGCCCTCACGGCCGGGCTGACCTTAGGGCTCAGGATCAACGTCAACAACCTGCTGAACTCCCAGCGGCCGGTTTCCTACGGGAGCGGCGAAGATACCCCGCTTTTCCGGCAGGTCTGGGGAAGGCAGTACCCGCGCTGGATCCAATTCCAGACGAGCCTGAGGTTTTAGTAGACGACTTTCTTGATCGGTTTGAGGGCGGGGCTCCCTCTCCAGATGCGGGGGAGGGCGAGGGTGTCCATCCTGTGATAGCCGGGAGGGGCGGCCATGAGTCTGGGGATAATGTTGACGGCCACCGCGGCCGTGCCCAGCCCGCCTTTCTGCGAGATCTCTTCCTTTATTACGATGTCCACATTGGGGACTCCGTTAATCCGGGCGTAGTCGCCCAGTTCGATTCCGTCAACCTGCCTGTCCGGCGACAAGATCCCGACCATCTGGAAATCCAGGGTTTTTTCGCCTCGCGAAAACCCGACGACATTTTGCTTGAAACCGCAAACCCGGCCCGGAGCGATTGAGACAAAGGGGGTCTGCCTCGTCTTCAGGGTCAGGATGGGCTCTTTGGTCTGTCTGAGCTCATCGGCCTCTAGCCCCAGACAATGAGAAACCATGGCGGCAGTTTCCAGAAGACCGATGTGGCCGATCGTCCCCTGCCGGACTCCCTTTCTGAATTCCCGTTCCGTGAGGTTGGCACCGATGTGCCGCATTTCATCGGGGCCATAGGGAGAAAAATCGACATTCCGGCGGACCAGGACGCTGCCGACTTCCCAACAAGGGGTGGAGCACAGGATGGGGACGATGTCCATGATGAACCCCGGGTTTATGCCCACCGACGTCACCCGCGCCCCTGTTCCTACGGCTTGGGCATCAATCCTTTTCGCCCGGGCTGAGTTCTTGGGAAGGGGAAAAAACAACTCCTGACAGATGGTCACGACATTTATGCCATGCTCAAGGACGCCGCTGATCTGCCCGGCGGCCTGGTCCAGGAACGCGGTGGTCGCATGGAGCACGATATCGGCCTTCACTCGTCCCAACACTTCAGCGGGAGGGTAGGCGACTCTGACTCCGAGTCTCTTTCCCAACCCGGCCAGGTCGCCGAGGTCCCGGCCGATTTTTTTCTCATCCCAGTCGATTGCTCCCACGACTCGGCACCCTTTGATGCTCTGCAACATCCTGACCATGTTGCTTCCCATCGCGCCGACCCCGTAGACGATGATCCTGAGATCGCCCATGCGCTTATTCTCCGCTTTGTTCGTCCTTTTTCATGGCTTCAAGGAGAGCTCGGGCTGTCTCAGAGTTCTCTCCCTCCGGATCCAGAGCCAGATACTTTTCAAGCTCTGTCTGGGCCTCCGGCCACCGCTTGAGCCGAAAACAACAGAGGCCCATCTGGTAGTGAGCCAGGCCAAGATCCGGCTTCTTGAGGATCGCTTTCTCAAAGTACCGGACCGCCTCCGCGTCGTTGCCCCGGTTGGCTTCCGCGACGGCCAGGTTGTAGAACTCCTCGGCTGCNNCTTTAAGTTTTTCCTGATATTCCCAAGCCTTGGCCTCGTCCCCAAGTTTGGAGTAGGAGATGGAGATGAGTTTGTGCATTGGCGCCGATCGGTCGTTGAGCCTGATCGCTTCTTCGGCCATTCTTATGGCCTTCTCATAGTCTTCGACCCGAAAGTAGGCGGAGGCCAGGTTTTGGCAGGCTTCCGGGAAGTCCGGCTTCACGGCCAACGCCTGTTCGAACTGGATGATGGCTTCCCGATAGTCTCCGGCGTTGAACATTTCGACGCCGCGTTCAAGAAAAGACAGGGCTTCGGCTTTTGCCTTTTGAACTTGGGCCTGCTGAGCGGGAGAAGTCTCCTCCGCCCGATACAGAACGAAGGAGACCGAATAGGCCATCTCTTCCACCGATTTTCGCGCCTTGACAAGGTCCACGGAGGTCCG
>DQHV01000085.1:0-2911 GCA_003524335.1 Candidatus Aminicenantota bacterium
CAATCGGGACGTTGAAGTCCTTTTCGCCGCACATGAAGAGGGTCGGCGTCTTGATGCGGTCGGCACTTAGGAACGCCGCCGAAACCTTGAGCCACGGCTCCAGGCCCTTCCACGGAGGTCCCAGCTCTTGCTCGTACTGCAGGATGTACTGGTCGGTGCCGTACATGGTGAGCTGGAGCGAAGACCCCGCCCCGCTGACTCCCGCCTTGAAACGCTGGTCCACGGCGATGGTCGCATCCGTCAGGATTCCTCCATAGCTCCAGCCGCCGAGGCCCAGTCTGTTGGGATCGGCAACGCCGCTGCGGATGGCTTCGTCCACGGCGCCGATGAGATCGATGACCTCTTTGTGGCACCAGTCGGCGTAGATCGCTTTCTGGAAAGCCGACCCCCTGCCGGAGCTGCCCCGGTAATTCACGGCCAGCACAACATAGCCCTGCGCCGCGAATACCTCCTGGTCAAAACTGAACGAATGCTCGTCCTGACCGTTCGGCCCGCCGTGGATGAAGAGCAGCAGCGGATACTTCTGCCCAGGTTTGAAACCAGCCGGCTTCACTAAAAGGCTGTTGACAATCGTACCGTCCTTGCTCTTAGAAGTGAAATCCTCGGTGGTGCCGAGCTGGACCTCGGAAAGCCAGGCCTCGTTCTGGCGGCTGAGGCGGCGCAACGCGCCGTTCTCGAGAGCGTGGACTTCGGGGAGTTCGACGGCTGTCGCGGTGAGGAGCGCAGTCTTTCCATCGCTTCCCAGACTGAGTGAAGACACCACTCGGCGCCCGCCGCTGACTTTTTCCACATCCCCTCCAGCGGCCGCGATCCGTCCGACGTAGCTCGCCCGGTCGTCCTCCACGACAAAGATGAGGGATTGGCCGTCGGCCGTCCACAAAACCGGGCCTTCCACCGCCCGGTCGAGGGCGGCGGTCAAGACGCGGGCAGGCCCCCCGGCCGCCGGCACGACCGCCAGCTTGTTGAGATGGTAGGCATAGAAACGAGGCTCATCACCCTGGAAGTAGGCGATCCATTGTCCGTCGGGACTCCAGGCGGGACGGCCGCCGTCAGGCCCGGCAAATGTCGTCACCGGCCGCAGCTCTGCCCCCGCCTTGGCCTCGATGACATATACATTGCTGTCGCCCGACCGGTCGGGGTCGGGAGCGCGGTTGCTCACGAAGGCGATCGATCGCCCGTCTGGAGACCAGGCCGGAGCCCGGTCGTCAAAGGCGCCCGAAGTGAGCGCTTCCCCCTTGCCTGCCTCCAGGTCGAACACCCAGAGGTGTTCATGCAGGTTGCCGAGGTATCCTTGACGGTCTTCTTTGAAGTGATATCGGTCGATCAGGATCGGCGGCTTCGTCTTCCGCTTCCAGCCCTCTTTCTGTTCCGGCTCGTCGTCCGGGTTCGGGTCGCTGACGACGAGGACAAGACGCTTGCCGTCGGGGGACCAGGCGTAATCGGAGATCCCGCCTTTGATGTCGGTGAGGCGCTGGGCCTCGCCGCCGCGGCGGTCGAGGAGCCAGACCTGAGATCCTTTTTTCTTCTGGTCTTCGTCTCCCCGCGAGGCGAGGAAGGCGAGGGTGCGATTGTCCGGGCTCCAGCGCGGCCGGCTCTCGCCGTCCGGACTCGAGGTCAGACGGACTTCCTCTTTCCCATCCCAGCTCACCATCCAGAGATCGGTGTCGCGCTTGTCCTTTTCCAGATCGATCGTACCGACCGTGTAAGCCACCCACTTGCCGTCGGGAGAGAGCTGGGGATCGCCGACAGCCTTCAGGCGCGCGAAATCGTCAATCTTCACAGGCCGCTTGGCCGGCTGTTCGGCAAAGACCCCAGCTTTTCCGAATCCGATAGCCAACGCGACCAGGAGAATCATCCACAGGCCTCTTTTCATGATCAAAATCCTCCTCATTCAGGCGGTTTATTCTCGATATCATTCAACTTCGAAACCAGCAGACGGGCGGCCTATGCTCGAGCGGCCCGCTCCAGCCGTTTCATGACCGGGAACATGAAGCCGGCCGAAAGCAGGCAGCAGATGACCAGGATCGACCAGAGAGCCCAGAGCGGCACCCGCAGCCAGAAATAGCCGACGACACCGACCAGGTTGTTCCCGATCGCCGTGGCGGCGAACCATCCTCCCTGCATCAGCCCTTTGCATTTCGGCGGCGCGACACGTCCCTCCAGCGCTTTCGGACTGGCCAGCCCCTGCGAGCCCAGGACGAGGATGACGAAGGCGACCGCCGTGATCAGCATGCCGAAACCGATCTTGCGCGGAGTGGATGGCTCCTTCCCGATCCTGTTCAGGAAGGCGAAGAAGCCGACGACCGCTGAAAAGCCCGGTGCCCAGGGCGATCACGGCCAGGGCGACGACGACCAAGCCGAAGTTCGTCCCCAGGGCGCTGGGGATGGTTATAAGAACATAACCGACGAGCATGACGATCAAGCCGAGGCTGATGGTCTTCCCGTAGCCGAGAAACCGGTCGGCCAGGAAACCGCCGAGAAGCGGGAAGAAATAGACCCCGAACATGAAGATGCTGTAGATGAAGCTCGCGGCCGTGGCGTTGAGGCCGTACTTGGCCTGCAGGAACAGCACGAAGATGCTGATCATGGTGTAGAAGCCGAAGCGCTCGCCCATGTTNNCTTCCTCGAATCAGAGATGGCGTCATGATCGGCCGGACGTTTTTCCGCTTACTATAATTTTTCGTTTGGGCAAAGTCAAATAGAGAATCGGATAGTAAAATTAGGCTGCGTTTTCCGCTTCGACCTGGTCGCGCAGCCGGTCCAAAAAGTCGGGGATCGCCGAAATCACCCGGTTCCAGTTCGGAATGAGGGGGGAATAGAGAGGGTCTTCCAGGAATCCCTTCCCGGCCATTTGCAGGGCCTTGGTGAAGGCCTCGACGACGATCGATTCTTGGTGGGCATCGAAGATGAG
>DQHV01000085.1:2922-3126 GCA_003524335.1 Candidatus Aminicenantota bacterium
AAGTCTCGCAGAGCTCGGCCTGGCAGATGCGCCGCGGCGAGTAATTGCGGTAGACCTCGGCCAAGGTTTCCACTTCGAGCCCCCAATCGCTGGGGATCCGGTTTATCCTGGCCAGTTCGGTCAGCATGGAAAACTCTCCGGCCAAGGGATAGCGGAAGCTGTCCAGAAAGACTAGAAAAGGGAGACAGCCCATCATCTTTTCCA
>DQHV01000166.1:0-7187 GCA_003524335.1 Candidatus Aminicenantota bacterium
CGGGACGATCATCTTTGCTATCGGGGCCAGCCTCAAAGGCATGGGCGCTTCTGGGCTGACCATCGAGACCGAAGAGGCCCGCCTCAAAAGGGTTATCGAATACTGCAAGCAGAACAAGGTTTTTATTGTCGCCGTCCATGTCGGTGGAACGGCCCTGCGCGGCGCGCCGGGAAGCGACAATGAAAAGATGATCGACGCGGTCGCTCCGTTCGCCGATTATGTCATCGTGACCAAGGAGAGCAACAAGGACGCTCGTTTCAGCAAGATCGCTCAGGGCAAGAAGGTCCCCTTGACCGAGGTGGACTATGCCCTCGACCTCGTCGGCATCCTGAAACAGGTCTTCCAATAGCACCTCAAGCACGAGGCCTCCTGTCAGCTGGGCGCAAAGGCGCCCGAGGAGCACAAGTCCGATGGGCAAACGACACGCCAGGATAGCAATCGGAATAGTTTCGTCTGTCCTCTTGGCCATTATTCTTGTTGGGCCAATGCTCGTTGCCGAACCCCCGGCTGGAAGGGGAGCCATTCCCCTTGCGCAGTATCGGGATTTCGCCCGTTCTGCCGCCGTTTGGGTTTTTGAGCATCAAGACGAGCTCATCACCCAGTGGCAAAAGAGCTTCGACCCGGAGAACGTTTTCGGCTACCGGCCGCCGGGCGGGCTGCTCGAGATGGCTGTCATTTCCGCCTCCCTTTTTGAAACAGAGAAAAGGCCGGAGTATGCCAGCCGGGCGAAAAAAGTGCTCCTGACCTATGGGGACTACCGGTCCGCCTATCCCGATTGGTCCAAGGTCAAACGCGCCGATTATGCCGAAGGTGTGCCGGCCCTCCCGGATTTCTTCACCATCATGCGCTATATCCGGGCCTATGACATCCTCCATCGCCTGGGCGTTCTGACCCCGGCGGAGGCTTCCAAGATAGAGGGCGAGATCGCCCACAGCCTGGAATACCTCCTGCGCAGCCAGGAATGGGGCCCGATGAACCGCTCTGCCCTCCGTGCCGAAGCCTTGGCCTGGGCGGTCCGGGCGCTCCCTGACCACCCTCGCCGGAAAGTCTGGGAGATGCAGCGCCGGGCGCTCGGGGACGACAACTGGGGCAGCTGGCAGATCGAAGACGCCACGATCTATAACGGCGTCTGGCTGTACGCGCTCTTGGGGTATGCCGACGCTCTGGGCAAACGGGAGGAACTTTTCAAAACGCCGGAGATGTACTATTACGGCCAGTACTATCTCCATCTTCTAAGCCCGGCCGGCATGGTCCCCGATTTTGGGGATGCGCATTGGGAATCCAATTGGGCGTACTACTTGGTCTTTTTCGAGGCGGCGGCGGCCGCCTATCGCGATCCCCAGCTCAAATGGGCGGCGACGACTATCGCCCGGAAGTTCGTCGATTTCCGGAACCCCACGAATATCGGCCTGGCCTATATGCTATTGGACGGCTCTCGTTGGGGGATGGATGGACTAAAGGCCGCTCCTCCATCCTCTCTCTCCGGGGAGGTGATGGAGGATGTCCAGGGCAAGAAGATCGTCTTCCGGAGCGGCTGGACGCCTCAGGACACCTACCTACTCCTGAACTACCGGGATGAAGGCGACGGAGGGCTGAATTTCCGCGACTATCTGCGAGACACCATCCCGGTCGAGGAAGAGAAGATGACCCACGGGCATGCCGATGAAAACAGCTTGGTGCTGCTCATGTCCGGCGGATCGGTGCTTCTCCATGATGCGGGCTACAGGGATTACATGCCCTCCGGTCTGTTTGGGGCTTACAGGCAGGATTACTTTCACAACCGGCTCTGCATCCGCCCGGAGAAGATCTGGATGGGCCAGAGAAAAGGAGAATCCCGGTACAGCATACGGGATGAGGTGCCCGGCCAGCGGGTCCTCGATTTTCTGCGGAACGCCGGATCTTACAGGAGNNTTCGAGGACTTCGATTACTGCCGCACGCGGCTTAGAGATGAGGACTGGGGATACGATTGGGACCGTGCCGTTGTCTATCTCAAGAATCCCGAGATGTTCATCGTTTTTGACGTTCTCAAAGCTCGCCGCGAAGAGTGGTTCACTCTATCTAACCTCTGGCATACCCAGAGGATCATCGCCCAGGGCGAACATTGGTACAAGACGGTTTATGAGAAGATCCAGGACAGAACTTTATCCGCAGACAAGCATCTCCTCATCCTTTTTCCTCTGACTCATTACCGTCTGGAGGGCGTCGAGCCGATCAGGCGTCACTACCAGGATGAATTCCTGATCCATCAGACGACGGCCCAGCATTTCGAGCTGGGCGAGACAGCCGGGTTCGTGACCGTGCTCATCCCCCACTCCAAAGACTCTTCCTACCTCGAATGGCCGGACCGGGTTAGGACTCTCCCCATCGCTCCCGAACAGGCGGCCTTGGGCGTCGAGATAGAAGCCGGCGACAGGACGATCGTGGTGGGCCTGAAAAACGACCTGCGCCGGGATATTAGCCGCGACTGGCGGCGGCCCCGGTATACCTATGAGGCGGGAAAGATAGTTTTCGGCGAGTTCGAGACCGACGGCGACCTTCTTTTCGCGACACTATCTCAGGCTCAGAAGGAAACCCCTGGGGAAAGGCTGCGCTACACGATCGTCAACCTGACCAAAGCCGCTTTCCGAGACGGGATTTTGGTTGAGGCCAAGCCTTCTCAGTTCGGACTGGCCTTTGACGGGAGTCCCGACGGTCAGGGAGTTGGCAAGCTGCGGTACTGGCGAGACGAGGTCGAAATCAAAAAAACGCCCTAAACTCCACTCTGGAGCTTCTCCTGCGCCCTTTTTTTGAGTTCGCTGGACTGGGCGGCGAGCTCTTGAAGCCGGTCCAGCAAGATACGGACCTTGATGTTGGCCATTTTCCTCTTGCCGATCTTCTGGGCTTCATAATCTTTGGCCAGGAGCCGTTCGAGGTCTGGGGAATCGATCCAGCGGACGAGCTGCCCATTCTGGAACAGTTCTTCTTTGAGAGCGGCGAATTCCTGGCTCTCGACCAGAATCTTGTGCTGGCTCAGGAAATCCGACCGCCATTTCTCAAATTCGGACGAAGCATAGTGAGGCAATGGACCGAGCAGCTTTTTGGCTTCGGCAAAGGTTTCTTCATAGAATTTTTCGGCGTCGCGCAGATAGTTTCGCGCTTTGTAGTAGTCCGGGGTGGATCCCGGTCCTCCATCGGCCAGGAACGACTGGAACGTCTTGACGGCCAGCTTGAAGGAGTCGAAGGCCAGTCCGGCTTTGAAATAAAGGAGGTTTTCGATCTTGCTGTTGACCATCGCGGCCGTTTCTTTAGGTTGCCTTTTTATATCACATCATCGTTTGCGGGGTCAACCGGAGAGCGACTGCGTTCTTCGGCGACAAATTGAATCGGGCCGCGAGATGTGGTAATCAATAGGACGGGCCAATGTGAGATAAGATCCAAAGGAGAGACTCAGATGAAACTCAAGGAATTTTACACCGCCGTGATAGAAACGGGGATCGAAAACGACCTCCGGGGCAGGGACGAGATCCAAAAGCTCCTGGCCGAAGAACAGGGCAAGTTCGATAAACTGGATGATAAAGAAAAGGAGTACTTCGACCGGGACCGGCTGTTCAATCCCTTCTCCGACACCCGGATTCTCCATGGTGATGCGGAGGTCGAAGTCAATAAGGCCGTCATCGGAATTGATATGGAGGTCGGCGAGGTGCTCCTCACCTATGTCCTCAACAAAGACCTCAGCCCGAAGATCGACCTGATTATCGCCCACCATCCGGAGGGGTACGCCCTGGTCCGGCTTTTCGACGTCATGAAACTGCAGTCGGACCTGTTGGCCGCCTGCGGGATCACCCTCAGCGTCGCCGAGAAGCTGATGGAGAAACGAATCGGCGAGGTCGAGCGGCGGCTCATGCCCATCAACCACAACCGGACCGTCGATGTGGCAAAGCTCCTAGACCTTCCGATGATCTGCATCCACACCGCCGCCGACAACTGCGTCACCAACTACTTGACCCGGCTGTTTGAGAAAGAGAAACCCGCCCGGCTCAAGGACATCCTGCAGTTGCTCAAGGGCATTGCCGAGTACCAGAGGTCGGCCGCTCTGCAGCTCCCGCCGAGGATCGTGAGCGGGTCGGAGGACAGCCGCTGCGGGAAGATCGTCGTCGACATGACCGGAGGGACCGAGGGAGCCAAGGATGTCTTTGAGAAGTTCGCCGCCGGCGGCGTGAGCACCCTGGTCGGCATGCACATCAGCGAAGACCATCTGGAGAACGCCAAGAAGGCCAACTTAAACGTCGTCATCGCCGGCCACATCTCGAGCGACACCCTGGGCCTCAACCTCCTCCTGGACTCCGTCGAAAAGAAGGGCCGTTTGGAGTTCGTCTGCGTTTCCGGGTTCGAGAGGGTGAGGCGCGGCGCCTGAGGGGAGTCCGGGATGAACAATGTCGTCACCATCGTCCTGGCCGGAGGTCAGGGCACGCGGCTCTTTCCCCTGACCAAGATCCGGAGCAAACCGGCTGTCCCCATCGCCGGCCGGTTCCGCCTGATCGATATCTCGCTCAGCAACTGTCTCCATTCGGGCCTCCGCAAGATCTTCATTATGACCCAATTCGCCACCGAGTCGCTCCACCGCCATATCTTCCTCACCTACCGATTCGATGAATTCAGCCGGGGCTTCCTGACCATCCTCTCTGCCCAGCAGACTCTGGAGAACCGCGACTGGTACCAGGGCACAGCCGACGCCGTGCGCCAGAACCTGTCTTTCCTCAGGGACAAGGGAGACCTGGTCCTCATCCTCTCCGGAGACCATCTCTACAGGATGGACTACGACCGGTTCATCGATTTCCACCTGAGGAAAGGGGCTGAAATCAGCATCTCCGTGACGCCGGTCGCTGCGGCCGAAGCCCCTGAATTCGGGGTGATGAAGCTGAACCGGAGCGGACGACTCACATCTTTTATGGAGAAGCCGAAAGCGGCCGCCGACCTGGAGCGCCTGAGGGTTCCGGCGGATGTCTTCCGCGGCCTGGGGCTACAGGCCAAGGGAAAAACGCATCTCGCCTCCATGGGCGTCTATCTTTTCAATGCCCATGTCCTCAAGAGACTTCTCGACCGGACGGAATTCAAGGACTTCGGGAGAGAGGTCATTCCTGAGGCCATCCGAAAGCACAAGATGTATGGGTATCTTTTCGACGGATACTGGCGCGACATCGGGACCATCCGGAACTTCTACGAGGCCAACCTCGACCTCACCCTGCCGCTGCCCAAGTTCAACTTCTACGACGAGAAGCGGCCCATTTTCACCCATGCCCGGTACCTCCCCGGGTCCAAGATCCTNNCGGCGCCATCATCGACAAGAACGCCCGAGTCGGCGACCGCGTCAAGCTCGTCAACCCGCGGGGTATCGACTACCAGGAGACCGATGATTATGTCATCCGGGACGGGATCATCGTCGTGCCCAAGCATGCCGTCATCCCCGACGGCACGGTGATCTAGGGCCGCTTGGCGGCCGTGATTTCCCGGCTCATATAATCCAGCGCCGTCAGGGCCAGGTCGAAGAGATATTTGTGGGACCGGTTGCCGTTGGTGAGGATGGCGAACCCGGTCTTACGGTCGAGGTTCCCGGCCAGAAAAGCCGTGTAGCCGGTAACGCTCCCGCTGTGGGCGAAGATTTTCTCGCCGCCGCGCTCGGAGACCCACCAAGTCAGCCCGTAGCCGGAGGTCTCGTTCAGCCAGCCCTCGTGCATCGGTCCGGCGAACCGGTCGTACTGGCGGCGCATGACCTCCTGGAACGTCTCTTCGCTGATCAGCCGGTTTCCTTTGTAAACCCCATGATTGAGGTTGGCGATGAGCCATTGGGCCAGGTCGATCACGGTTCCATAAATGATGCCGGCCGGCCAGGCATTGGCCTTGGTCCATCCCACGGGCACGAACTTTTGGGACCTCGCTTCATAGAAGTAGGGAATCGCCAGCCTTTCCACCATCTCTGGCCGCGGCTCGAAGGCCGTATCCTTCATCTCAAGGGGCTCCAAGATATTCTGCTGGACGTATCTTCGAAAGGGAGTTCCGGAGAATTTCTCCACCAGGTAGGCGATGAGCGTGTAGGCAAGGTTGGAATATATGACCGTCGAGAGCGGCGGACTCTGAAGCCGGAGGGACTGCTGAAGGTAGAGCTTCAGGGGCAGAGGGGCATGGTCGCTCCAGACGGGGCAGGGCCCGAAATCCGCCGGCAAGCCGGACGTGTGAGTCAGCAGGTGGCGGAAGGTCACCGGGTTGGAGGGAAGGTCACCCTGGATCTTGAATTCGGTGAGGTGGTCGTTGACCGGATCATCCAGCTTGAATTTCCCCCGCTCCATCTGCTGGAGGAGGGCGAAGGTGGACATGGTCTTGAACGTGGAGCCGATGAGATAGACGGTTTCGGCGAAGGCGGGCGTCTGGGCCCAGGCGTTCGAGTAGCCATAGGCACCGGCCCAGACGATCTTGTCTTTGTGGACCAAGGCTACGGCCGCCGAGAGGATGTTGCCCTTGGACATCGCCCTGAGGATTTCGGGAGCGAAATCCCTGGCAAAGCCCTCGAACTCCTGGCCATGAATGGGTGAACCGAGCGGACCGCAGAGAAAAAAAATGAGAACCATACAAACCCAGACCCTGACCAATGGGTGAACCGGATACCGTTTCATCGCCTTTCTCGCCTCCACGCCGGCCGTCTCACCTCCCCCCTCGGCTCCCCTTCAATATAGCCATTCCTCGCCGAATGTCCATATTTTTTGCTATAATACCGGCAGATCCGACTAAATCAAGAGAAAGATATGAAACGTTTAGCCTGGCTGGTTATTCTCGGAGGCCTCGCCTACCTGGGTTACAGCCACTTTGTCCGGACGGTCTCGGCGGAAGAGGGGCAGGTCCGCGGGCTGGAAATAGAGTTCAGAAGGGCAACCGACCGCTACATAAGCGCCAACCGCCAGGCCGGAGAGCCCGGGCTGGTCATCCTTGCCGACCCCGAGACCGCGGAAAGAATGGTTAAGGACGTCCGGCCGAAGCTCCTGGAGTTGATGAAAACGCTGACCGAAGAGAAAGCCATCGCCCGCGCCCAGAAGCTCGAAAACCAGGTTCTGACCTTTTTCGAGCGACATCAGATCGATTGACCCCCTAAACAGGAAGTGCGCCCGGACGGGCTCGAACCGCCGACCTACTGATTCGTAGTCAGTCGCTCTATCCA
>DQHV01000166.1:7211-12689 GCA_003524335.1 Candidatus Aminicenantota bacterium
CTATTTAAGATCAGCTGATTGATGGATGGAATGGGCACTCCCGCCGCCGTCAGGGCGTCGAACAGGCTTATGGCCAGCGCTCCGGCTACGGCTCCGATATAGACCGCGCGGCTTCTGACCAGCCGTCCCACCATGGTCAGGATGACTAACACGATGACCACGGGATATACGGTGACCAGGAGAGGAAGGGCTACCTTGACGATCGTCGTGACCCCGACCGTAGCGAATACGGCGCTGAAAACGCAGGTGGCGAGGCAGATGCTCTTGTAGCCGAGCTTGCCCTTGGACAGGGTGCTGAAGTAATCCCCTACCGTGGCCGTTAGGCCGATCGAGGTAGTGAGGCAGGCCAGCGCAACGGCCAGGCCCAGAGCGATCTTCCCCGCGCCGCCCAGAAGGCCCTGGGTGATGCGGATGAGAAGGTCCGTTCTCTCGATATCTCCCGGGAAGAGTCTGACCGAGCAGGCACCGAGGTACATCAGCCCTCCATAGACAAGACCCAATCCGACCGCCGAAACCAGCCCCGCCAGCGAAGTCATCTTCACCTGATCGGAAGTCCTGCTGTAGCCTTTGAAGACCATGGCGGCGATGATGATTTCCGCGAACACGACGGAAGCCATGGCGTCCATCGTCTGGTATCCCTCCCGGAATCCCCTTCCGAAGGCGTTGGGCAGACTGCTGCCGCTTATCTCACCGAGAGGAGAAAAAACGCCCTTCAGGATGATCAAAGCCAGGGTAATGAGGAGGAAAGGAGTGAGGATTTTCCCGATTTTATCGACGACCTTCTTCTGATTGAGAGCGAAGAACAGCGTGACGGCAAAATAGACAACAGACGAGATGGCCGCGCTGGCCCCCGGGATGTTGGGGCGGACTCCCATTTCAAAAGTCGTCGCCGCCGTTCTCGGGATGGCGAGCAGAGGCCCGATGGCCAGGATGATCACGATACTTAGGATCCGGCCGAAGATGGGGTTGACTCTGCCCGCGAGATGCTCAACAGTTCCGCCCGCTCGGGAGGAAGCCATGATGCCCAGCAAGGGCATGCCGATGCCGGTGATCAGAAAGCCGACCAGCGCGATTGACCAGCTGGACCCGGCTATGAACCCCATGAAGGGAGGAAAGATGAGATTTCCCGCGCCGAAAAACATGGCGAAAAGGGCCAGGCCGATCCAGACCACATCCCCCACTCGCTTGCTCATTCGATGACCGAGTTAGGCGGGATCTCGCTCTTAATGCCCTTCAGGGCTTTAAGGATGATATCAAAAGCAGTCATCCGCTTCCTCCCTCCAGATCAGCCTGTTCAGGCCGGCTGGGCCGCCGGGTCCGGCTTCGGGCTGAGGAAAGTCTTCAGCACCAGCCAGACGACTCCGCCCGATAAGATCAAAAGCAGGAGATCAGCCGCCAGGAGAAGATAGTTTTTGGTACGGAGATAATTCATAAGCAGAATCAAAAGAGAGGCCACAGTCGTGAGTATCATGAAAATGGCCGGAATGAGCGTGAAAAAATTCCTTTTCTTGCGGATCAGAAGCCAGGCCGATACGGCCAGCAAGGCCAGGGCGGCCAGCAGCTGGTTGGCCGTGCCGAAGATCGGCCAGAGAGAGCTGAAAGCGTTGGAATAAGCCAGTATCCACATCAGAACGACCGAAAGCGCGGCGTTGATCCAGCGCAACTTCAAAAGCCGCGGCGGGTTCTTAAAAAGGATGGTCCAGAGTTCCTCGAAGAGGTAGCGGTTGAGCCTGACCGCGGCCACCAGGGTCGTGACCACGAAACCCTCGACCAGGAGAATGCCGAATACGGATCCCAGGGCAACGGGTATTCCAAGCGCCCTGTTGAAGAGATGCCCGGCCGCCAGCGAGAACCCGAGAATGGGGTTGGATTTCGTCACCGCGTCGGCCGCGGGCCAGACAACGGACTTGTAGTCGGCGAAGCTCATCGCGGCGCCGACGGCCAGCAACACGCAGACCGCCAGGATGGACTCGAGGAGCATGGCGTTGTATCCCACCCGGCGGGCGTCGGTTTCTCGGGGCAGCTGCTTGCAGGTCGTCCCGCCTGCGACGAGCGCATGAAACCCGGAGATAGCGCCGCAGGCGATCGTGCAGAACATCATCGGCCAGATGAGTCCGAGACTCCGGACTCCTTCACTCAGGTTAAAGCCGGGCATGGTGACTTTAAGTCCTCCGAACCCGGCCGAGAACAGGGACACGATCATCAGCGCGATGCCGGCGTAAAGGATCTGAACGTTGATGAAATCGCGCGGCTGCAGGATCAGCCAGACGGGCATGCCTGTCTCGAAGAGCACATAGAAGGAGATGATCACCATCCAAGTTGTCGGGGACAGCATCATCGGGTGGGCGATGCCGAGCAGGACGGAGGCGACACAGATCAGGGCGGCAATGAAATAAGCGAAGGCGGTCTTGAGGTTCTTCTTGTGGAGGAGCCAGCCGAGAAAGGGCGAGCTTAGCGTGATGATGATCACCGACATCGAGGCAATGCCGCCGATGCGCCCCAGGACCTCGCCGTCCCTGACCACAGTTTTGAGAAACGTCTGTCCTTCGACGGCACCGAGTTTGCTGAGAGGCCACAAAGAAGTCAGGGATATGGACGTCGCGCTCAGGAAGGATGAGGTGACCAGCACGATCATGACGATGGTGAACCCGATGAAGAGGTTAAACCCGGCGCTGCCGAGTGTCTTCCGGGCCACCTCAGCCATCGACTTCCCGCCCTCGCGCATGCTGATGAAGAGCGNNGGAACAGGTAATGGCGGGAGTAAGATTCTTGGGGTCTTCACCGAGGACGCGGGCGATGTAGCGGGAGTAGAACCGGCTGGCCAGCCCGAAGGCGGCGACGGCCGCTGCCAGGATCACGAGGACATTCATCGTCTCCTCCGACCGCGCAACGGATCGCAAATCAAGATCAAGCCAAAAAAGAATCTCAATCTAGCACACCCCCCGGTTGAAGTCAAAAAATCGCCGATTCGTTGTTGTGTGCCGCGATTTTTCTGTGTTAACATTCCCGGGAACAGGTATCCCCTGCATGCCAAAGAACGTGCCCGATCGCCCCGAAGAGGCACTCTCACTCGACGGCGCTCTGACGGAAGCAGAAAGGCGGTTCGAACGCCTCCGGCGCAGCATCGGCCTTTTCCTGGGCCCGCTCGTCTTCCTGACGCTCTCTCTTCTGCCGATGAGCAGTCTGAGCTCACGCGCCCATACCCTGGCGGCCGTGATCGGCTGGGTCATCGTCTGGTGGATCACCGAGCCGGTCCCCATTCCGGCGACTTCCCTGCTTGGAGCCGCGTTGTGCGTGCTCACAGGTGTGACCAATGCCAAGGGGGCTTTCGCTCCCTTTGGCGACCCGATCATCTTTCTTTTTGTGGGAAGCTTCATCCTCGCCCGGGCGATGTCAATCCATGGCCTGGACAAACGTTTCGCTTACTCTATCCTGGCGCTCCCGTTTGTCGGCCATAGTTCCGGCCGGATCCTGTTTGCCTATGGCGCTATCACGGCCTTCATTTCCATGTGGATCAGTAACACGGCCGCAACGGCCATGATGTTCCCGATCGCTCTCGGGATTATCACCGCCCTTGCCGACCTTCTGGCCCGGCAAAAGGGAAGCCCCGTGGCTGCAGAGCGTCTTCGCTTCACTACCGGAATGATGCTCATGGCCGCCTATGCCTCTTCCACCGGCGGGATCGGCACCCCGGTCGGCAGCCCCCCCAACCTCATCGGGCTGGCCATGCTGGATAAATTCGCCGGCGTCAGAATCCCGTTCTTCCGCTGGATGCTGTTTGCGGTACCGCTCCTTGTGATCATGTATGCTTTCCTTTATGTCGTCATGTACTTGCTTCACAAGCCGGAGGTCAGCCGGATCAAGGGCAGCCGGGAATTCGTCCGGGCCGAGGTCGAGAAACTCGGGCCCTGGACCCGCGGCCAGAAAAATGCCCTCATCGCCTTCCTCACAGCGGTGGGCCTCTGGATCCTTCCCGGTTTCCTGGCGCTTTTCACCGGCACCTCCTCTTCCTTCTCTCGCCTCTATGGCGAACGAGTTCCCGAGGCGGTGGCTGCGCTCTTTGCCGCCCTCCTGCTCTTTCTTCTCCCTCTGGACTGGAAAAAAAGGGAGTTCACGCTCACCTGGAGACAGGCCGTGCAGATCGATTGGGGGACTCTGCTTCTTTTCGGCGGCGGTCTGACCCTGGGAGACTTGATGTTCCAGACGAAGCTGGCGGACGAGGTAGGCCGGGGGCTGCTCCATCTCTTCGGGGCGACATCCCTCTGGGGGCTCACCCTGGCCGGCATCTACTTGGCCATCGTCGCCACCGAGACCACATCCAACACCGCTGCCGCGACCATGGTCGTGCCCATCATGATTTCGATCGCCCAGGCGGCCGGCGTCAATCCCATTCCGCCGGCCATCGGCGCCACGATCGGTGCGAGCTATGCCTTCCTGCTCCCGGTTTCCACTCCGCCTAACGCCATCGTCTACGGCTCTGGTCTCGTGCCCATAACCAAGATGATCAGGGCGGGAGCACTGCTCAATATCACCGGGGGGCTATTGATTTGGGCGTGTTTGAGGATCCTCCTACCCCTCCTCGGTATGGCTTAGAGGAATAGGATCGCCAAAAGGAAGAGGAGGCCGGCCGCGAGTCTGTAGTAGCCGAAGATATTGAGGGTATGATTCTGGAGGTAGCGAATCAGCCACTTCACAGCGACGATAGCGACCAGGAAAGCGACCAGAGAGCCGACCACCAGGCTGACGACGTTGGCCCCCGACGAAAGAATCAGGTCTCTGGTCTTGTACAGGTCATAAAGCCCTGCCGAGAAGATCGTCGGGATAGCCAGCAGGAAAGAAAAGGCGGCCGAGTCATCCCTCCGGAAACCGAGGATCATCATGGCCAGGATGACCGCTCCGGCCCTGGACACCCCGGGGAAAAAAGCCAGCGCTTGCACGAGCCCGATGATGAGAGCATCCTTGTAACTAAGCTCGATGAGGGGCTTTCTGGGCGCCAGAGTCCCCTTTTTGACGAGGGCCTCGAAGATAAAAAAAGCGAGTCCGACCAGGATGAAAATTCCGATCATCCAGAAGTAGGAAGTGAAAAAGATTCGTTTGATCGTCCCGTAGGCCAAGACTCCCAGCAACCCGGTCGGCACAAAAGCCACCAGCATTTTGCCGAGCAGGGCGGTGTCCTTTTTCAACCTTTTCCAGTAAAGCAGCAGCACAGCCAGGACGGCTCCGCTCTGGATGAACACTTCGAAGAGCTTGGCGAATTCCCCTTCTCCGTGTCCAAGCAGCCGGGCCGCGGCGATGAGGTGGAAGGTGGAGGATACCGGAAGGAACTCCGTCAGCCCTTCAACGATGCCTAGAATGACCGCGACCAGGTAGTCGTTCAAGGAGGTTCAAATCTCCAGGATGACGGGGAAGATGAGCGGGTGGCGGGAGGTTTGTTTCTTGATGAAGCGCTTCAGGTCGGCGCGAATTTTTTCTTTGATC
>DQHV01000292.1 GCA_003524335.1 Candidatus Aminicenantota bacterium
AGCCTCCAAAGGATAGATTAATACCCTCTATATATAAGAGACGCTGGAGAGGCCGAAAATTTAGCACTTTATTTTAAAAAAGTTAGAGATTTGCCTTGAAATGATTGAATTTGAAAGGAAAAGAAGTGGCGAGGGACGGAATCGAACCGCCGACGCAGGGATTTTCAGTCCCTCGCTCTACCGACTGAGCTACCTCGCCATCGCGTCGGAACGCGGGTCCGAAAAGCGGCTATTAGTATATTTTTCCGCCCCTATAAAGTCAATGGCCAGGGGCGCTTGACGGGCCGGGACGCACGTGGTACGTTCTGTCGCAAATGAAGATCGCCGCCTTGCTACCCCACGTGGAAGTATTTGGCGGGGTTCGCCGCTACATCGAGGTGGGCAACGCGCTCATCCGGAGGGGCCATCGCTTTGTCCTGTTTACTCCGGCAGGGGCGAAGCCTGATTGGCTGGATTTCAGGGGGGAGGTCAAGGCATTTGAGGCGATCCCGTCCGAGGAATTCGAAGTGGGGATCTGCAGTGAGTATTCCATCCTCCCTCAGTTCGACCGCCTCAAGGCCGGGACGAAATTCTTCTATTTCGTCCTTGAAGGCCACAAAGGGGAGAAGGCTGTCGCACGGCGCGACTATCATTTCCTCGGCAGTTCCGAGGGTATCTGCCGGCGGATAGAGCGAAAATACGGTAGGCGATGTTTCCGAGCGCCGGGCGGGATAAACCCGGAGATATTTTTTCCGCTGCCCAGGCAGCCGGGCCGGGAATTCAAGATCCTTTGTTATGGCAGAATCTACAAGAAGAGAAAAGGCATCCGGCAGGTGATCAAGGCCGCCGAGAAGCTTCACCAAAAGAACCCCCATCTCCGTCTCATTTTCTTCGACAGTATGGTCGGCGAAGACAAGCGTGACCCCCGGCCGCTCGTCTGGACGTGCGTTCCTCACGAATTTTATCTTGACCTCCCTCAAAACAGGATGGCCTGGCTCTTTTCCCAGGCCGATATCTTCGTCGGCGGCGAGCGGCGCGCCGGCTGGGCCAACACCGCAGCCGAGGCCATGGCCTGCCGCCTTCCCGTCGTCTGCACCCCCAGCGGCAGCCGCGATTTTGCCGTTCATAACGAGACGGTCCTGGTCGTGCCCTTCGCTCACCCTTTCTTGCTGCGCCGGCAGATCAAACGTTTGCTCGAGGAACCCGAGCTGCGCGAACGTCTAGCAAAAGCCGGTCACCGGAAGATCGGCGAATTCACCTGGGATGCCTTGGCCGGGCGCCTGGAGGCCATTTTTCAAGAAGTGTTAAGCCGGACCCCCACTCGCCCTTAGACAGGGGTCTAGTATTTTCTGGCCAAAGCGAGGGGGAGTCCGTCCGAAAGCCCTCCGCAGCAGAGCGGGCTGACGAGCCTGAATCCGAGCCCTCCTTAAATTGAATTACCCCCTCTCTTATGATATCCTTTGGCGTGGAGGCGTCTTGAATGGATGAAAAAGCACTGAAAGAGCTCATGCTCAGGGAAAATACCGATTTCCGGAGGATCCATGATGAGCACCAGGCCTGCGAGAAAAGGCTAGAAGGCCTCCGGAGCAAGAGCTTCCTGACGGAAG
Organism: Candidatus Aminicenantota bacterium; assembly: GCA_003524335.1. Taxonomy (GTDB): domain Bacteria; phylum Acidobacteriota; class Aminicenantia; order Aminicenantales; family UBA8522; genus UBA8522. Next base: position 1,587 of record DQHV01000292.1, read on the forward strand.
AGGAGAAGCTCGAGGAGCGTGAGCTAAAGAAGCGCAAGCTCGCCCTCAAGGACAGGATGTACCTGATGATGGCCGAGTTCCGCAAGACGCGCTGAACCTACGCCCCAGAAGGTATCTGTATGGCCAGCAAGAAGAAATTCCGGGTCGCGCTTATCGGCACGGATTCGCTGCGTGGGAAAGAAATCAAGAAGATACTCAGCGCCAAGAAATTCCCCCTCTCGCACATCGAATTTTTCGACACGGACGTCAAGGAGGAGTACGGCAAGCTGACCGAATTCCAGGGTGAGCCGCGCGTCATCCACAGTCCTAGCGCCGCCTCCCTCGAAGGCCTTGATCTTGTCTTCCTGGCCGCCGACAAGGAGACCAACCTGAATTTCGGCCGACTGGCCGCCGAGAACAAGTACCGGGCCCTCGACCTGAGCGGAGCCTTTAGCGGCCAGGACGATATTCCCCTCGTGGTGGCTGGAGTCAACGAATCGCTCCTCTCCACCCGTCAATTCCCCTTGGTCGCCAACCCCCATCCCGTGACCATCATCCTCTCCTCCCTGCTCCACCGTCTCATCTCCAAGCTCGGTATCGTCAAGGCCGTTGCCTTCGTCCTCCAGCCTGTCTCTGCCTTTGACGAATCCGGGATTGAAGAGCTGGCCAGCCAGAGCACCGGCATGCTCTCCGGCGCCTTACCCAACAGGGAGGTTTTCCGGGAGCAGATCGCCTTTAACATCCTTTCCCACACCGACGCGCCGGACGCCAACGGCTTTTCATCGGGGGAAAGACAGCTCATCGCAGAGATCAAGAAGGTCCTTGGCGTTCCCGGCCTCCCTCTTTCTCTGTCCGTCATCCAGGCACCCGTCTTTCACACCTTTTCCATAATGGCCTATGTGGAGCCGGCGGCCGAGACGAACATCCAGGACCTGGAACGCCTCTACAAGGAAAGCCCTCTCTTCAAGATCGGCGCGCCTTCGTCTTCCTGCTCGGTCACTTGTCTGTCCGTGGCCGGGAAGGAGCAGATCTTCATCGGCCAGATCAAGAAGGAGGAGTCCTTCCCCAACGCCTTCTGGATCTGGGCGGTCGCCGATAACCTGACCCGGGGCTCGGCCCTCAACGCCCTGGAAATCGCCCGGACCCTGTATAACCGCAAACCCGGAGTTCGCGCCTCAAAATGAAAGACATCCTCGCGCTCTTCCAGCTCGCCCGGCGGGAGAAGAAGCTGCTCATCCTGTCTTTCATCTGCTCGGCCTTCGTGGCTTTTTTCACCTATGCCTTTGTCAACCTTGTCCAGCCGATCATGGACAAGCTCTTCCAGCTCAGCCCCGGCCAGGCCGGACCCCAGAAGGCCCGCTTCCTGGACTCCGTTTTCCGCGCCCTGAGCATCAACGAGACTCATCTCGTCAGGCTCTTGCCCCTGCTCGTCCTGGTGGTGATCTTCGGCAAAGGGCTTTTTACCTTCCTCTCCTCGTATTTCATGAAAGGAGTCGGCCACCGGGTGGTCAAACGGCTGCGCGACGACCTCTTCACCCATCTCGTCTATCAATCCAACAGCTTTTTCGACCGGATGCCGACCGGAGACCTGATGGCCAGACTGACCAACGACGTGGACAAGATCCACCAGGCCATCTCCGGCAGCATGGCCGATTTCATCGAAGAGCTCTTCATCCTTTTCGCCCTTCTGGTGGGCGTTTTCGTCATCGATGTCCGCCTGGCCGTCGTCTCCTTCGTCATCACCCCGCTGGCAGTCATACCACTGGCCCTGTTCAGCCGCCAGCTCAAGAAAAAGAGTCTCGTCGGCCAGAGGAAGATGTCAGAAATATACGGCCTCCTCCACGAGGCCATCACCGGCAGCATGATCATCAAGGCCTTCACCTCCGAGGAGTTTGAGATCAAGAAGTTCCTCCGGGCCACGGCCAGCTATTTCCGGACGAACATGAAGCTGGCCTGGATCGGCAGCCTCTCCTCGCCGTTCATGGAATTCATCGGCGGTGTGGTCGGGGCCTTCATCCTCTATGTGGGGACCCGCCGCATCACCCAGGGCGCCATCAGCCCGGGCGATTTCGGCGCCTTCGTCATGGCCCTTTTCATGATGTATACTCCCATCAACCGCCTCAACCGGGCCAACAACGTCATCCAGCAGGCCGTGGCCTGCCACCACCGGGTACAGGAGGTCCTCACATCGGCACCCCAGATTCAGGACGCCCCCGCGGCCTATCCTCTGCCGTCTATCCAAGGCCGCGTGACCTTCGATCGAGTCTCCTTCTGCTACAACGAGTCCCGGCCGACCATCGTCGATATCTCGTTCGAGGTGGGCCGGAACGAGACAGCCGCTTTTGTCGGCCTGAGCGGTGCCGGGAAGACGACCATCATCAACCTGATTTCCCGCTTCTATGAACCGACGTCGGGAACGATCATGATCGACGGTATCGATGTGCGCGAGGTCACCCTAGGGTCCCTCCGCTCGCAGCTGGGGTTGGTGACCCAGGAGACCATCCTTTTCAACGACACCGTGCGCAACAACGTCGCCTATGGCCTCGGGGATGTTCCGTTTGAGAGGATCGTCAAGGCCGCCCAGGCCGCCCAAGCGCAAGAGTTCATCAGCGCGCTTCCCCA
>DQHV01000243.1:0-2177 GCA_003524335.1 Candidatus Aminicenantota bacterium
GGGGACATGTACCTTAGGTACGTGTCCCCCTTCTTCTGGACACTGGCTACGATCCGGGGACACACACCGGGGGTACATGTCCCCTTTCCGTGAGGTCCCCATTAGATCTCGTCCTTCGAAGGCAGATTCTTGTACCAGGTGAAGTAGAGCACGACGGCGATGCCGATCGCCGCCGCGGCCCAAAGACCCAGTTGTTTCCAATTGCGCAGGAAGAGATAGAACGGCATGATGGCCAGGCAGAACTGGAAGGCGGCGGTGACGAGGCCGTTGAGCATGTCGATCTTGGGCATCTTGTCCTTCGCCGGCACGAGACCGCGCTTGACGCACTCGCGCCGGACCGGCCCCCAGAATCCGAACGGCCTGACCTTGGCGTAGAACTTGACCAGGATCTCCATGTCGGCCGGTTTCGTCAAAACCGCGGCGACGACCGTCGTCACGAGGCCCAGCCCGACGTCGATGGCCAACGAGGCCGAAGCGTGGAGCCCCTTCAAGAAGATAAGGCGCAGCGAGATCAGCACGGCCGAGACCCCCATGCTCCAGACGAACGCCTTGGCCCCGAACCGCCAATAGTGCCACCTCAGCGTCGCCGGCACGAGGATGACCGTGACCACGACGAAGACCATGGTCTCCCAGGCCGTGACGATGTTCGTGAAGGAGAGCGAGAAGACGAAGCCGATGAGGACCGCGACGACCGAAGCGATCTGCCCGAGCCGGACGAGCTTCTTCTGGGTCATGTCCTTGGCGAAGTAGCGCTTGATGAAGTCGTTGATGACGACCGAGCTCGTCACGTTGATCATGGCGCTGATCGTCGACATGAGCGCCGCGAGCAGAACGGCCATGAACAATCCCCTCAACCCGACCGGCATCTTCAGGAGGACGAGGGGCATGATCTTCTCGGCGTCGAATCCCGCCTGCGTCCCGAGATAGAAGATCCCTAGGACCATGAAGGAAACGCCGAGGACCCAGCGCAGGTTGTAGCCGACCGTCCACATCCCGGCCGCGAGCTGGGCATCCCGCGGCGAGCGCGTCGTCAGGAAGAATTGGAAATCCCAGACGTTCGGGCCGCTGAGGAGCCGGAAGATCATCCAGAAGAAGCCCGCCGCCATGAGAGGGCCGAAAAGCCCGAAGTGCTGGTAGGCCGCCGGCGTGTCGGCCGCGAAGCCCCCCCATAAGGTCCAGGTCGGCGCGAGCGAGAACCAGGCCGGGTCCTTCTGGATGAAGGTCATCGCCGCCGGCTTGGCGAAGACCATGACGGCCATGATGACCGCCCCGACGCCGATGAGGAGCGTCTGGAAGACATCGGTCAGGATGACGCCGAAGAAGCCGCCCAGGGTCACGTAGACGCCCACGACCGCGAGCACGATGAGCGTCGCCTCCCAGCGCGGCAGAGGCAGGAACTCCTCGGCGAACTTGCCCGTGCCGACGCTGATGAACATCAGGTTGCAGATCATCAGGACGAGGAGGAAGATGGCCGCCGCCAGCCGGGCCGCCTCGGCGTCCCGCCCCGTTCCGAAGCGCGTCTCGTTCCACTCGGCGAAGGTCATGACCCCCGAGCGCCGGATATATTTCGCCTGGAAGGCCATGTAGAAGCAGATGATGAACCAGCCCCAGAAGATATGCGTCGCCCACATCGACTTGAGCCCGAGGTAGAAGATGAGCCCGATCATGGACATCGTCCCGCCGATGTCGATGTAGCTCGAGCATCCCGACAGGCCCAGCATCCACCAGGGCACGTTGCGGTCGGCGAGGTAGAACGAATCGAGCTTCTTCGTCGCCCGCTTCCGTAACACGACGCCGATCATGGCCACGGCGACGAGGTAGACGGCGATGATGACGAGGTCGAGGGGGTGGAGGTTCATGCTCCTTTCTATACCACCGCCCGCGCCGGAAAGGAAGGGCTCCCGAATGGGGACATGTACCCCTGGTACGTGTCCCCATTCTTGGCTTTGTGAGAAATCGCGGTGTTGTCAGGCGTCTCTAGCAATGAAAACGGGGACACGTACCGGGTACATGTCCCCGACAAGAGGACCTAATGCCCCGAACAGCCCGCATCGTTTACCCCGGTGTCCCCCACCATATTACCCAACGCGGGAATCGCCGCCAGCGCGTTTTCTTCTCGGATGAAGACATGGCGCTCTATCTGCGCCTGCTATCGAAATGGGCCGAAAAGGCCGGCT
>DQHV01000243.1:2192-4770 GCA_003524335.1 Candidatus Aminicenantota bacterium
GCTAGTGACCCAATCCCCCCTCCACATGAGCGGTCACGAATGGGCGGACTACTTGAAGGAAGGCATGATCGACGCCGAAGTCGAGATGTTCAGGAACCACACCGCCCGGGCAACTCCCCTCGGAGACGAAAGCTTCTTGAAGAGAATCGGAGCCCTCTAGAAATAGGGACACGTACCGCGTACGTGTCCCCATTCTAAGAAGGTGTTCGGATGATGGCCTTCTCCGTCTCCACCGTGAAGAACCGATACTGGTCATAACGGATGTCCGTATCGATGCGGGTCCGCTTGCCGACGCCCCAGATGTTGACCGGATACTCGATGAGGAGCTTTGTCCGGCTCGGAAAGACGATGCCGTTCTTCTCGGCCTCGTAACTGATCGCCAGCGAGCCAACGGGATTGACGCCGACGAGCGCTGCCTCATCGAATAGGAATTCGTAGCCTTCGATCGGCAATCCCTGCGTTTCGCAGCGAACGACCTGTGAGGTTTCCGGATCGATCCAGATCCTGGCCGTCGTGATCCGAACAGGAGCCCCCGGCTTGGCGACGGCCTCGATGACGGCCGTCATCCGGCCGAGGGCCTTCTCGCGGCCGATCAGGCGGAACCGATAGAAACCCTGCTTTTCGCCTGCGAGGATATCGATCGGGACGAAAAGAGGCCTGAGGGCCGCGTACCGTTTCTCGTCCGGGGGCGGCGCGCCCTTGTGCGCTGTCTTATCGTTCGACTCGAGGAGCCTCCGGCGCTCTTCAATCCGGCCCTGCTTCCGGATCAATTGATAATCCGAGCTCAGCCGGAGCTTCTTCGTCTTGAACGGATCCCGGGATAGAGCGGCGGGTCGAGTGGCTATGCCTATGATCTCCCCGGAATCCGTCTTTTTCTGGGTGTATCTCATTTCGTTCGGCGCCGATCGCTTCGGCAGATTGAGCGCATAGTCCTGGGACCGGATCAGTTCCCGGCAGACGAAATCGAGAGCTGCCGCGGAAAGGCGCTCACAATAAGCCGCGCCCAGACCGAGGAGCTTCTCGAGTTCGGGTGAAGGCGCCTCCAATGAACCGGACGCCGCGACCGGGGCTACCCCGGGCCATCTGGACGGGTCGAAGTCGATGGTCCAATCAAACGACACTCCCACCGCGGCGAGAGCCTTAGTCACGGGCTCGAAGACCCAAGTTCTCACAGCTTCCACCGCGGCGGCATCGAGGAACGGATGCACGGAGGCCTTGACTTCGACCTTTTGCACGGCGCCCTTCTTGTCGATCGAGATGCGGTAGCGTCCGCGCCCGGCCACCCCCTTACGGATGAGATCGTCGGGATAAACGGGAAGCGCCTGGACTACCGGCTGGGGGCGGGCGGCCGGCATCAAGAAGAGGACGAGAGTCTCTTCGTGATAAGGAATAAAGAGAAGGCCGGGCTCCTCGACGAGCAGCGAGACCTTGCGTTCACAAAGCTTCTCCATTCTCTCTTTGAAGAAACCAGGATGAATGGCGGCAAACAGGGCTATTCGCGCGGCTTTCTCTTCCTTCTTGTTTCGCGGCGGCCAATCGGGGATCTCCTTGACGTAGGCCGCCAGGCGAAAATCCAAGCCGCCGCCGGGATTCCAGCTCGGCTCGAGTTCGAAGCGAAATGCCCTTGGCGGCTGGATCGCGAAATCGCCCACGGTCCCGCTTCGGCCGTCCCAGAAGCAGACGAGAGAAAAGAGGAATTCCAGGGACTCCAGGTCGCGGAGCACTGTGGCCGCCGTAGCCGCGGCGGCCCGAAGGTCGCTCTCGGTCCCATTGACCATGGCTTTGAGCGCGTCCAGGCGCGGCTCAGCGATTGAACGATACAATGTGATCGCGCGTTCGCCGGGGCTTTCGCCGGCCTCATGTGCCAAGAAGGCGCGGACCTGGAACAGAGTCTCTTGGGCAGAAAGAGACGCGGACGCGGCGAGGGCGAGGCACATTCCCAGAAGGGCCGGGACAAAGCGCTGCCCCCGCGTTCCCGATGACCACCCGCTCATTACACATCAAGCATACCCCCAGAGGGGTCAAGACTTCAAGCTGGGGACACGTACCCGGTACATGTCCCCTTTTCGAGCCATCGCCTCCGCTAAGGACGGGGACACGTACCCGGTACATGTCCCCATCGATTCCCCTACCGAAATCGCCGGAATCGTGATAAAATGGCCTTTCAAGAAGGATGGAGAATTATGCCTAAGACTAAGAATAAACCGATGAGAAATCTCTTCTTCTGGATCGCCGCCGGGATCCTCATCATCATCCTCTGGAGCTTCGTCCAGTCCCCGACCCTGGCCAAGAAGGACATCACCTTCTCCCAGTTCATGACCGAGGTCGAGGCCCGCAAGGTCGAGGAGGTCACGATCCAGGACAACCAGATCCGCGGCAAGTTCACCGACGGCCAGACGTTCCGGACCGTCCTGCCCGCGGGCTACGCCGATCTGATCAAGATCCTCCGGGACAACGGCGTCAACATCGTCGTCAAGGACACCTCCCGGAGCCCGATCTTCGCCCTTCTCATCAGCTGGTTCCCCATCCTCCTCATGGTCTTCTTCTGGATCTTCTTCATGCGCCAGATGCAGAGCGG
>DQHV01000178.1 GCA_003524335.1 Candidatus Aminicenantota bacterium
GCGCCGGGGAAAAACGCCCTAGGCATGTTGTGCACGGTCTCCCTGCTCTTTTTGGCGTGGCGCCTGATCAAAACAAGGCCCGTGAGCTATTTCGATGTCCTCTCTCTCCTCATGGGTGCTTATCTTCTTATCCGGGCGGGAAGCGCAACGGCTATCGTCTTGACCGTCATCGGACTTGCGTTATTGTACGGGGTCAGCGTCCTGAAGATCCCGATAAAGAAAATGGCCTTGCTCACCGCGGCACTTGNNTTCTTTCCTTCTTCACGAGCTCTGCTGTCACAGAAGGCTCCAATCTATTTTTTAAAGCGATAGAACGGGACCCGAGTTTGACGGGCAGGGTCCCGCTGTGGGAGGATCTGCTGCGGATCGGCAGCAAACACCCGATAAGCGGCTCCGGCTACGAGAGCTTTTGGCTGGAAAATATCGCGGATCTATGGGAGAAATACGCCTTTGGCCCCATCAACGCCCATAACGGGTATGTGGATCTTTACTTGAATCTCGGGATCATCGGGGTCGCGATCTTCATGATCTTGATCGTCAAGCTGCTTGCGAGGCTGTTCACAGAAAGCGCTCTTTCGACTTACTATGGGCAGATCGCCTTTGTTTTTTGTATGATTAATATCATCCGTAATATCACGGAATCCTCCTTGATGAACGCGTCTCTGAGCTGGTTCCTCTTATTGTTCTTCTTGATCGACGCCAGGGTTTACGCGCCTAACCCCGACCAAGCCTGACCTCTGAGGGCCGGCCCTCCTTGTCAGGCCCGAGAACTCATGGACGGAGGCCCAGAAATGCCATCGCAAGTTCGCCCGGATGCCTTCGCATAGCTCTTTGGACCTATGATAAGATACAAGCTCAGATCATCTCTGGATCCTCGATATTTGGAGTTTGAGGCATGAAACGCCTTACGACCGTATTGGCGCTACTCATCGCACTGGCAGGATGTAGGGAAAGAGCGAAGGACCAAATGGACTATCTGCGTTCGCTTACTGTTCGCCTGGAAGCGATCCCCAGGGAAAGATGGGAGTCGCTATCACACAGAAGAATATACTTTGGGCACAAGTCGGTAGGGCAGAATATCGTCGCCGGCCTTGAGGAGGTCATGCGCGAATACCCGGCCATCAAGCTGGATATCCAAGAAACGGCGGATCCCGAGGCCTTTGCCCGACCCCTGTTCGCCCACTCCATGCTCGGAACGAATAAATTTCCGGAAGGGAAGATCGACGGCTTCCGGGAGATCATGGAGAGCGGTGTAGGGCAGGCCGCCGAGATCGCCTTTTTCAAGCTTTGCTTTGTGGACATCGACCACACGTCCGACCTTCAGGACATCTTCAATAGCTATGTCAAGACCCTCGAAGAGATGGAGGCCTTATTCCCTAACGTGACATTCATCACATTCACCGTGCCCCTTGTCTCCCAGCCCGTCGGATGGATGCCGCGGCTGAAAAAGCTCCTCGGCAGGATGCCTCGGTATGAGGCCGATCACGTTCAACGAAGCCTCTACAACGGGATGCTCAGAGAGAGGTTCAAGAGTTCTTTATTCGATCTGGCCGCCATCGAATCCCGGATCAGCGACACCCGCAAGGCCTCGATCACAGAGGCCGGAAAGAGATACGATATTCTCCACCGCGGCTATACGGACGACGGCGGACATCTCAATCCGCTGGGGAGGCGGATTGTCGCGATCGAACTGCTGTGTTACCTTGCGGAGGCCAGCGGAGAATAGTCCCCTTCGGAGGGCCGTCTACCTCGGGAATAGGTCCGGGAGATTGCGGGTGGAGGTGTGGGTGTCCCATCTCAGCTTCGCCGGGATGCTTTTCATTAAGCCGGCTACGTCAGGACCAATGGCCGGCCAATCCAGCGAACCGAACCAAGAAGGCTTCGACGAATAGTAGAGGCTATCCGGTATATCCGGGTCCTTGCCCGGCTCGTAAACCACGGCTTTGTTGTAGTAATCGTAGTTCGCGTGGCGAATAAGCGTATCCCGGACCCGGGCGTCCGGAAAGGGCGCCGTCCAGTTCGTCCACGTCGTCGCCGGGACGAGGTCTGTATTCCCGTCATTAGGATACTCGAGTTTGTAGACGCAACTGACGTCGTACCCGCCTCCCCCGTTGGCAACCGTCATCTCATACTTGTTTGGGGCCCAAGACGGGTCACCCAGGACATTCCCGACACAATTATGGTAGTAGCTGGCCCTGGCCAGGTTGACCAGCCATCTGAGGCGCGTGTAGCCGTCGTAGCTTAGGCCATTCAATGAATTCCTGAATAGCGTCTGGTGAGAAGAGCTCCCATGGTATCCATCGTTCTCGAACTGGCACATGATATTGCCCTCGGTCAAAGACATCGTCCCGAATGGCCCATGATTGCCGTTGATCCCATACATCACGACGGGCCAGCTGATTCTGCCGACCTGCCTCATGAAATTATACCCATACACATTACCGGATGTCCCCTCCCCTATGATGGCCGCGGCGGTTCTGTCGAATATGTTGTCCTCGATCAGGCTAAAGCACGAATCATAAAAGAGCATGATCCCATATCCGTCCGGTTGGGCCGGGTAATCGGCGCAGTCGTGAATATAACATCCCCGGATCTCCGTCTGAAGAGACCGGTTGATCTGAACCATCCCGTGCCCGCCCTGGAATCCCGTCACTTCGACGTTCTTTGACCAGCACCTGTCCGTTTCGCAAAAATACAGGCCCCTGTCCGTCGACCCGCTGACCGTCAAAGCCTCGACCCCCGACAGCGAGCAAATCCGCGAGGCCGCCTTGAATCGGGCCTGCGGGATTGACCCGCTCTTAAAAGGATACGGATTTGGCGGAGTGAAGGAAACCTGGTTCCCGTTTATGGCCGTGATTCGTGCCAGGAAGACGTGGCGGCGGCTATCGGTCCCCCTATATGAATCCCTGACCCATATCACGTCATGATCGGGCAATTCGTCGATCATGATGAAGCCGCCGACGGTACACGCGGACGGAGGGGCCGCGCCGAGTGCGACGGTCGTCGCGTCTTTGGCAACCCCGCCGATGATATCGCACCTCGTAGCGTTAGAGAGTGCCAGAGCTCCGAGCTGAATGGAATTCGTGGCGCTGGACAAGAGGACGGTTGATCCCGCGCCGGCTCCCCGAAGGGCAATCCCCGACTTTAGAGTGATCTGCCCACTGAGCCTATAGGTCCCCGCCGGCAAATAGACCGCCCGGCCGGCCGGGCAAGCATCTATGGCCGCCTGGATCCCGGCTCGGCTGTCCGTCGACTGGTTGGGATAGACGCGGTACGCCGGCAGCACGCAGGTCACCCCGACCGGATATTGCAGAATTCCCCTGACGCCGTTCATCCGAACCCCCGCGTGGCTCCAGTCGATTATGCGGTCGGCGGGAATCCCAGGAGAGGCCTTCTGCACGGAGCTGGGAGTCGTCGTCAGAGAAGCCAGAAGCATACAACTGATCATGAACAAGATCGAATGTCTGCTCAAGGCTCGATTTCCCGAACGGAACTACGCTCCCTATATGCCAAATGTTACGCTTTCCCTCGCAGGGTGTCAAAACC
>DQHV01000042.1 GCA_003524335.1 Candidatus Aminicenantota bacterium
TAGATGGTTCCCCAGCTATTCATGATTTCTCCTTCAGAAGCTCAAGGTCTTCAAAGAAGCGAGGATAGGACTTGGCCACACATTCCGGCCCCAAAATCTCAACGCCTCGCTCCGACCCCAGGGCGACCACGGCTGCGGACATAGCGATCCGGTGGTCGCCATGGGAATCCACGCGGCCCCCGGAGACCTTCGAACCCGTGATGTGCAGGGCATCTCCTTTGACGCCAAGCTTGGCTCCGATTGTCCCGAGAACATCGATGAGGGCGGCGGCCCTGTCGCTTTCCTTATGCCTGAGCCGATGCACCCCTGTGATGATGCTTGTTCCGCGGCAATAGCAGGCCAGGGCGGCAAGCGGCGGAAAGAGGTCCGGGCAGTCGGCGGCATCGAACTCAAAGGCCGCCAATTGAGCCCGGCGCACTTCGGCATGATGGGTGTGCGCGTCGGATTGAATGGCCACCGCTGCGCCGCATTGCTCGAGGGCTTTGAGGACGGCTTTGTCCGCTTGCCAGGAGTTGATGTTCAGGTTCTTGACCAAGACGCGACCGGCGATGGCCCCCGCGACGAGCAGGAAGGACGTTCCCGACCAATCACCTTCGACTGTCCAGGATCGCGGATGATATCTCTGGCCTCCCGGGATCAGGAATCGCCCGTCCTCCAAATGCGACTCGACCACGATCCCGGATTGGGCCACTACGGACAGAGTCAACTCGAGGTAGGGCCGGCTGGTAAGATTGACGACTGTAAGTCGGGAATCCTCTTTGGCCAGCGGAAGCGCCATCAGAAGACCCGTGACAGCTTGAGATGTGACTCCGCCATCGACCCGGACATCACCGCCTGCGAGTGGCCCGCGGACAGTGAAAGGCGGGAATCCGTCACGGCTGCGGCAGGCGACACCGGCTTGCCGAAGACTATCCTCCAGCATGGCGACGGGGCGCCTGAGCAGCGATCCGCGGCCGGTGAGAGTCACCTCATGGGAAAAGAGCGCGGCCAAAGGCGCGAACATCCGGAGGCAGAGGCCTGATTCGCCGCAGTCAAGAATATTTCCGTGCCTCTCCTGCCCCCCCTCGATAGCGATTCCGTTGGCCGTTCGGGAAATCAACGCACCCAAACCGCGTGCCGCCCGGAGAGCGGCCAGGGAATCATCGCAGAGACTGTGGAATAAAACCTCCGACCTTCCGGCAGCCAGGGCGGCCGCAGCCGTCATGCGTTGGAACTCGCTTTTTGAGGACGGAGCTTCGAGCATCCCGTCGATGCGGCCGGGCTCAACAAATCTCATGGAGGATCTTCCTGATAATTCTTGCCGGCGGGATATCGGCGTTCACGATGAGGTCTGAGGCGGCGGCATAGGAAAAAAGGCGCTTCGCGAGGATCCGGCGCAGCTTCCCCAACCGGTCTTTTCCTTCGAGGAGCGGCCGTCCTCCCCTTTGAATGCGGCTCAGCAACGTTCCGGGATTCGCCCAGAGCCAGATCACTCGGCTTCGGGTTTTCAAAATTTTTCGGTTTGAGGCAAGACCAACCGCCCCGCCCCCAAGCGCGTAGACTTTTCTCTCTCGTTCCCGCCTCATCCGCTTGATCACCCGGCTTTCCAGTCGTCGAAAAGCCCTTTCTCCCCGGTCCCTGAAAAGCGATGGGATCTGTTGTCCCGCCGTCTGTTCCACCGCTCGGTCGGTGTCCACAAACGGAAGCGAAAGAGCAGCCGCAAGCCTTTCTCCCATCATGCTCTTGCCTGCGCCCATCATCCCGATCAGGCTGACGGAAGAATTGGAGACGGTTTCTCCCGTCGGCGACTTTGGCTGAAGCAGAGAGAGCGCGGGCCGGATTCGGCGCGGCTCGACCTCGCGTCCCGTAAAGACCTTTAAGGCGGCGACGGCCTGAAAAAGTAGCCAGTCGGTCCCCGGGATGATCTGGCAGCCTTTCTGGCGGGCCAGGCCGGCGAGAGTGGAGTTGCGATAGTCGGCGTCGAGAAGAACGTGGCCGGAATCTAGCCGGTCTGGATGGACAAGACCAGGATGGCCGCTCACGGCCGAGACGATGATTCGCGTCCCACTCAAAACCTCGGGCAATCTTGCCAAAGGGTAATATGTGCACCCCAGCTTCTTGGCGGCCGCGCGCGCCCTCGACGTCGTCCGGTTGACCAGGGTGACTTTGGCCCCCGCCTCCAATAGAGCCAGCGCTGCGGCCCGGCCCGCGCCTCCTGCGCCCAATACCAGGGCATTCTCTCCTTGAAGTCTGATCTTGTGGAAAGAAAATGCCCCGAGAACGCCGGCCGGATCCGTGTTGAACCCCAAGGCTTTTCCTTTTCTCAAGAGTACGGTATTGACAGCTTGAAGTTGGCACGCGGCGGAATCCAGATGATCCATCAATCCCGCCATGTCTCTCTTGAACGGCGCTGTCACGTTGAGTCCCCGAAGGCCGATCTCACGAGCCATAAGCAGCGCTTCCCCGGCCGTATCCGCGGCCAGCCGAGTATAGACGGCCGGATAGCGCATTCGGGAAAAAGCGAGGTTATAAATTTGCGGGCTGAGACTGAAAGAAACGGGTTTTCCGGTGATGCCGTAGATCTCCATGGCCTATTCCCCTAGTATGCCCCGAAGGTCGCGGTGGATTCGCGCTAGGTCGCGATAGCCGATCTGGCCGGGGGCGGTCTCATATCCCTCTTCCAGAGAAGCATAGGTAAAGGGGCTGCCGAGAAAAGGAGCCAAAACCCTGGTGATGGAGCCGAAGACGCCCATGCCGACGACGATCAGCCTTCCCTGACACTGGGGACGATCGAGCAGGCCGATAAGGCGGGCGCTGTCGGACGCTGAATTCGCCCGACAGGCGATCTTGACGAAATCCGCGCCGGCTTCTAACGATCGAGCGATGATCGCCTCCAGTTCCGGACGGGTCGGCGTTTGATCATCATCATGATGGGAGATAATCACGCTGGACCCCCTCCGCCGGGCCTCCCCGATGATATCCGTTTTGAACTCTTCGTCGGCATCCGCCTCAACATCAACTAAGTCCATTCCGCAGCGTATGCATTCGAGGAGGAGGGCTTTTCGAAGCGCATCGCTATAGGGACCCGGCCGACAAGTCGCCATCAGCCTCTTGCCGGACCGGGCCAATATTGGGATGTCGGCCAGCGTGATCTTCATCAAGTCCAGCCTGAGTTCTGCGAAATCCAGTGATTCCAGCGCTTTTAAGCATTCCTGGCACGAGCCGGACCTAAGACTCACACAGATCATCCAGGGCCTCCTTTATTTCTTCCAGGTCGACGGCCTCTACGACGGCTTTTCCAATCCGTTCGAGAAAAACGAAATGGATCGTCCGCCCCTCTCGTTTTTTATCCTGAGCGATCGCCTCACGAAGACTCTCGGCAGGGACGCCCGGAGTGGTCAACAATCTCGCCCTTTGGATCAAACGGATGAGGCGGTCGCGGTCTTCCTTGCTGAGCATTCCTTTCCTGTGAGAAATATGCGCGGCCGCGGCCATACCCGCGCCGACGGCCTCTCCGTGGCTCATGGGAAACGCTTTCTCCAAGGCGTGGCCGATGGTGTGGCCAAAGTTGAGTTTGCGTCTCAGCCCCTGTTCGGTCTCATCCCGGCCGACGATATCCAGCTTGATCCGGCAGGTTCGGGGAACGATCTCATTAAGCGCCGGACGTTCCAGAGCCAGGCATTCTTCTAGATGGCCTTCGAGATACGAAAAGAGATTTTCGTCGGCAATTGCGGCCGTCTTAATGATCTCGGAAAGCCCGCACCTTACCTCTTTCTCAGGGAGAGTCCCGAGCAGGTCATAGTCGCAGAGGACGAAAGCGGGCTGGCGGAAGGTTCCGACCATGTTTTTATAGCCCCTGAAATTCAGCCCATTTTTCCCACCCAGGGCGGCATCCACTTGGGCGAGGAGAGTCGTGGCGACGAACCCGAAATCCAGGCCGCGCATGAAGGTCGAGGCGACAAACCCGGCTATATCGCAAATGACCCCGCCGCCGATTCCGATGACGAGCCAATTTCGGTCCACCCCCTGTTCGATGAACTTCTTGTAAAGCAGGGCCGCAGTCTCAAGCGTCTTCCCTGTTTCGGCGCTTTCCAGCGTGATCACAGGGAAATCGGGGAAGTGCGCTCCATGGAGATCGAACGCCGTCCGGTCCGCAACCAGGATGGCGCCCTGTCTGTTCCCGATATAGGAAGCCAGGCTCCTTATCGTTTCGCCGGGGAAAACCCGGCACGTTCCTGTCTGGCCCCGGAGCAGGAGCGGATTCACTGAATTTCCTCCATGAATATAGCCAGGGAGCGGACTTTCTTCACGAGCGAGGCAAACTGGGCGGGCGCCAGGGCCTGATCTTTATCGCTCAGAGCCGTGGGCGGATTCGGGTGCACTTCAACCATCAGGCCGTCGGCCCCCGCAGCGACCGCGGCCAGGCTCATGGGTTGGATGAGGCTCAGCCGTCCCGTCCCGTGCGATGGATCGACGATGATCGGCAGATGGGTGAGTTCTCTGATCGCAGGAACCGCGCTCAGGTCGAGAGTGTTGCGGGTGTATGTCTCGAAAGACCGGATGCCCCGCTCGCAGAGGAAGACATGGGGATTCCCCTCGTTAAGGATGTATTCGGCGCAGTTGAGCCACTCCTCTATGGTCGAGTTCATCCCCCTCTTCAGCATCACGGGGCGCCGCGTCTTTCCGACTTCTTTGAGGAGAGAAAAATTCTGCATGTTCCGGGCTCCGATCTGGAGGATATCGGCGTACTCGGAAACCCAAGAAACGTCCCGGGTGTCCAGGACTTCGGTGATGATGGGAAGCCCTGTCAACGTCCGTGCCTTTTCCATAATCTTCAGGCCCTTGAGGCCGAGCCCCTGAAACGCGTATGGTGAGGTCCGGGGCTTGAAGACGCCGCCCCGGAGGAAGTCGCCGCCGGCCTCCTTGACGACCCAGGCGGTCTCGATCAATTGCTCTTCGCTCTCGACGCTGCACGGCCCCGCGATGATGACGAATCCATCCCCGATCCGCCTCTCCCGCGCCGAGACAATGGTCTTCGTTCTATCTCCTTTTGCGGCCAATTTCAGTTGTTTCATCATGAACGATCCTCGCAATCAGGCAAGTCCCCCCTCACTATGCAGACCGGCCTCTTGAAATTTTTTATCGGGGGGGTTGGTTAGGAAACCTCAGAGGCCGGCCACCCCGCGGCTAAAATAATAGTACTGCCACGGAGCGTTAAGGCTGTGTCTCTGAGAATATGTTTCCGTTGCCATCGAAGTCGGATAGAATGCTACTTCAAACATGGGAGGATGTCAAGGCCGACGGGGAAGGACGCGTTTAGCCCTAGCTCAACTCTTTTAATCGCCCCTCTCGCGAAAGCCATCCAATAGCGGATGATGGACCGCTCTTATTAATCGCCAACTAATGCGAAACCCGGAATCAAGCAGAGATAGTTGTGTCCCTTTGATTTATGGTAGAATTTCCCTTTAAAAAGCTGGAGCTGCTCATGGAAAGAAGAAAATTCTTCAAGGCAATCTCGGCCGGGGTAATCGGCGCTGTGGGAATATTGCACGGCCGGACGGCGGGCAAAGGCCTCTGGGGCTTACTTCCTGAGAAGCCGCTGTCCAGGCGTCCCCTCGGCCGAACCGGCGAGAAACTCTCGCTCATCGGCCTGGGCGGAGTTGTGCTGGCCGACGAACCCCAGGAGACGGCCGACGAACTCGTCCGCGAGGCCATCGACCACGGGATCAATTATTTCGATGTCGCTCCGAGTTACGGCAATGCCGAGGATCGTATGGGTCCCGCGCTCGCGCCTTTCCGCAAGGACGTCTTCCTTGCCTGCAAGACCATGAAGCGCGATAAGCAGGGAGCCACAGACGAACTCCACCAGTCCCTCCAGAAGCTCCGGACCGACCACTTCGACCTCTACCAGCTTCACGCTCTCTCCCAAACCTCCGAGGTCGAACAGGCCTTGAGTCCGAGCGGCGCCATGGAAATCTTCGTCCAGGCAAAAAAAGAGGGAAAGATCCGCTTCCTCGGGTTTTCGGCCCATTCGGCGGAGGCAGCGCTCCTGGCCATGAAGCAGTTCGATTTCGACACCGTGCTCTTTCCGATTAACTTTGTCTGCTTCCTCAAGGGGGATTTCGGGCCGCAGGTTGTGGCCCTGGCCAAAGAAAAGAAGATGGGCATCCTGGCCCTCAAGGCGCTGGCCCGCCAGCCCTGGCCAGACGAAACTCAACGCAAGGATTGGCCGAAGTGCTGGTACCAGCCGATCCTCGACCCCGAAGAGGCGGCCTTTTCCTTCCGATTCACGCTCTCCCAGCCAATAACGGCGGCTGTCCCACCCGGAGACAAGCGGCTTTTCAGAAAGGCTCTGGAATTAGCCCACCGGTTTGAACCGCTCGGCTCGGAAGATGAGGCGCGGTTGCGCGAGCTGGCCGCGAAACTCAATCCCTTGTTTACTCACCCGCCGAAAGGATGAGTGGAAGTACTCGCGAGAAAACATGACCTGGCACGGAATTGAAGGAGTGCAGATGAGAGGAAACAGAACGTTGGGGTTTATCCTTTTTCTGATGACCGCAAGCCTTGTATTCTCCGCAGAGGAAGTCAATCCTCTCTTGATAAAGGTCAAGCCGGCCAAGCTCACCCCCCTCAAGACAGAAGCGCTGGCCTGGGTGGATGCGGCTATGCCGGAGCTCACCAGGCTCAACGACGAGATCTGGCAAGCCGCTGAGGTGGCCATGGAGGAATACCGCTCGGCCGAGGCGCTGGCCGCTTATATTGAAAAAGCGGGCTTTAAGGTCGAGAGGGGAGTGGCCGGACTTCCGACCGCCTTTGTCGGGACCTACGGCTCCGGCCAGCCCGTAATCGGTTTTCTGGCCGAATATGACGCGCTGCCTGGCCTCTCGCAAGAAACCGAGACGGCCAAGAAGCCGGTCAAGGAAGGCGCTCCCGGACACGGCTGCGGGCACAACATTTTCGGCGTGGCCAGCGTCGCCTCCGCCATCGCGGTGAAAGATGTGATGGTCCGCCACAACATCCCCGGCACGCTCAAGGTCTTTGGCTGCCCGGCCGAGGAGACGGTTGAGGGCAAGGTTTTTATGGCCCGGGCCGGCGTCTTCGACGGCCTGTCCTGCTGCATCCAGTGGCATCCGAGCTCGGAGAACGATGTTTCCCTGGAGTCGAGTAATGCCTTGAACCAGTTCGAGGTGGAATTCTTCGGGCGGACCGCCCACGCCGCCGGCGATCCCTGGCACGGCCGGAGCGCCTTGGATGGTATCGAGCTCACCGACATCGGCCTTAACTTCCTCCGAGAGCATCTCCAGCCGACGGCCCGCCTTCACTATGTGATCCTCGAGGGAGGGGGAGCGCCCAACGTCGTCCCGGACCAAGCCCGCGCCTGGTATTATGTGCGGGACATCGACCGGGAGAGCGTCGAGAAAGACTACGAGCGGGTGCTCAAAGTCATCGACGGTGCCGCCAAGATGACCGAGACGACCTACAAGATCCACTTTAAAAGCGGTGTTCACGAGACGCTGGCCAACAGGGCCGCCGGAGAGGTCGTCTACGCCAACCTGCTCCTCGTCGGCGCCCCGCGCTTCACCGAGGAGGAGCAGGCCTTCGCCAAAGAAATCCAGAAAAGCGTCGGGGTTGAACAGAAAGGTCTGAGCACGAAGGTTAAGCCGTTCGCGCTTCCCGAGAAAAGCTGGGGAAGCGGCTCCACCGATGTGGCTGAGGTAAGCTGGCTCACGCCGACGACAAGCCTGGGTGTGGCCTTCACGCCGCAGGGGACGCCGGGCCACCACTGGTCGGCCGTAGCTTGCGGCGGGATGTCGATCGGACACAAATGCCTGGCTGTGGCCGCCAAGGTCATGGCCGCCTCATGTCTCGATTTCCTCNNACGCACGGGCTCAAACGAGTCCTGGGGCCCTGGGACCTCATCTTCCTCGGTATCGGCGCCATCGTCGGAGCCGGCATTTTTGTCATCACCGGGCACGCGGCCGCTCAGTACGCCGGACCGGCGGTCACCCTCTCTTTCGTCTTGGCGGGGTTGACCTGTTCTTTTGCCGGGCTCTGCTATGCCGAGTTCGCTTCGCTCATCCCGATCGCCGGAAGCGCCTATACATACACGTACGCCACGCTGGGTGAATTCTTCGCCTGGATCATCGGCTGGGACCTGATCCTCGAGTATTCCCTGAGCGCCACCACCGTCTCGATTGGCTGGTCCGGCTACATGGTCAGTTTTCTTAAAGACCTGGGCCTCACGCTTCCGGCGCGCCTTTCGGCCGCGCCTTTTGCCTTTGACTCCCAGCATCAGACCTGGACGGCCACGGGCGCGCTCTTCAACCTTCCGGCATTTTTTATTGTCGCTCTCATCACGATCCTGCTTGTCATCGGCATCAAGGAATCGGCGAAGGTCAACGTCGTCATCGTCTTCCTTAAGATCACGGCCATCCTCATTTTCATCGGCGCCGGCCTGTTTTTCATCAAGCCGGAGCTGTGGAAGCCTTTTGTCCCCGCCAACCAGGGCGGGTTCGGGTTCTTCGGCCTCAGCGGAATCCTGCGGGGCGCTGGAGTCATATTCTTCGCCTACCTGGGTTTTGACGCTGTTTCCACCGTCGCCCAGGAAGCCAAGAATCCGCAAAAAGATGTGCCCAGGGGTATCCTCGGTAGCCTTTTTATCTGCACGGTCATCTACATCGCTTTTTCACTCGTGCTGACAGGCGTCGTCCATTACTCCAACCTGAACGTGGCGGCTCCCGTGGCCGTCGCCATCGATGCGATGCGACTCTTTTGGCTCTCTCCGTTGATTAAGATTGCGGCAATCGTGGGGTTGATCTCGGTGATGATCGTCCAGCTGATGGCACAGTCGCGCATTTTCTTTTCCATGGCCACGGACGGGCTCATCCCGCAGGCCGCCTCCAAGGTCCATCCCAGGTTCGGGACGCCCTACCTAACGACGATCGTGACCGGACTTGCCGTGGGCGTCGTCGCCTCTCTACTTCCCATCGGGATTGTCGGCGAGCTGGCCAGCATCGGGACGCTTTTGGCCTTCATCATCGTCTGCGCCGGCGTCCTCGTCCTCCGCTACACCCATCCCGAGCTCCCCAGGCCGTTTAGGACGCCGGGCGTGCCGTTCATCCCCGTCCTGGGCATCCTGAGCTGTTTCTACCTCATGGCCGGCCTTCCCAAGGACACCTGGATCCGGCTGCTGGGCTGGATGGCCCTGGGGCTCGTCATCTACTTCGCCTACGGGATTCGGAAGAGCAAGCTGCGGCGAAAACAGCTGCCGGGATGAAATCATGATGGCCGGGGCCTCCCGGCCCGCCGGGAGTAGCGGCGCGCTCGAACGCCTGCGACGGCGCGAGCGATGGAATCTCAAGGAGAGGGAGTGGAGCAGATGATTCAAAAGGGGATTTTACTGGGGTTTGTCCTCGTTTTAGTTCCTTACCTTGGGCTGAATGCCGGCCCGACCGGGCAGTCGGGCTTGGCGCCGGCTGTCAAGTTTGATGTTGTCGCCACCCCGTTCTTTCTCGAGGAGGGCGGGATAACAAAGCAGGTATTGCGGATATCACTTGATAGTGCCGGCGAGGTGCCGAATGTGCAGCTCAAGGCGAGCCTGGACGCGTCTGAGCTCTCCCTCAACTTGGGCCTCATTCCCAAGGGAAAGAGCGAGCACACCCTTTCCGTCCCGGAGATCAAGGCGCCGATTAAAGCGTCATTTGCCCTGACCGCCGGGGGAGAGGTGTTCAGATTAGAAAAAGAGCTGCGTCCGCAGCGGAAATGGACGGTCTACCTCTTTCACCACTCCCACACGGATATCGGCTACACCGACCTCCAATCCCGAATCTTCAAAAAACATGCCGAATACTTGGATGATGTCATCCGCTACTGCCGCGAGACCGAGGATTACCCCGACGAGGCTAAGTTCCGCTGGAACGCCGAAGTCGCCTGGACGATCGAGAATTTCATCAAGCAGAGGCCCGAGGAGAAGGTCGGGGAGCTCATGGACCTCATCCGGAAGGGGAGGGTGGAGGTCGGCGCCTGGTACCTCCAGCTTTCGGATTGCTTTGGCCACGAAGAGCTCGTCCGGGCGCTCTATCCGGCCCGTGAGCTCGTCCGGAGATACGGAATCCCCGTGACTTGTGCCATGAACAATGACGTGACGGGGTGGAGCTGGGCATCCCCCCAGATCCTGAGCAAGTCCGGCGTCCGATATTTCGCCACGGGCATCAACGAAACGCGCTCGCTTGCCGCCCTGGGCCGTCCGTGCGCCTTCTACTGGGAGTCTCCGGACGGGAGCCGAATCCTTCACTGGAACGGAGAGCACTACCTGTTTTCGAACTACGAGCTCCGTATCCACGAAGGGGAGGAGAAGAGCCGGCCGGCGGTTGAAAAGTACCTGATCGGCCTGGAGGCCCGGGGCGATTATCCGTTCGACCTTATCGCCTTTAACGTCAGCGCCTGGGTGACCGACAACTGCCCTCCGGGGCGAGCTCTCTCCGACATCGTCCGCGATTGGAACAAACGGTGGGCGTATCCCAAGCTCCGGCTGGCGACCATGCGGGAATTCTTTGAGGCGTTGGAAGACAAGTTCCGGGCGCAGATCCCCACCTACAAACTGGGCTGGCCGGATTATTGGACGGACGGCGTCGCTTCAACGGCCTATGAAACGGGCGTCAACCGGATAGCCCACAGTGAGCTTCTAAATGCCGAGAAACTGGCCGCGATTGCGGCTTCGATCACTCCGGATTTTGCCTATCCCGGTTCCGAGATAAACGAGGGCTACCGCATGACCATGTTCTATGACGAACATACTTGGGGTGCCCATAACAGCATCGACGAGCCCGATGCGGAGTTTGTCCGGGGCCAGTGGGCGCTCAAGTCGGGTTTCGCGTACAAGGCGAACGAAATCGCCCGGACTCTCTCGAGGAAAGGCCTTGAAGCTCTTGCCGGCCAGGTCAAGCGGCAGGAGGGCCCCTCTGTGATGGTCTTCAACCCCCTTTCCTGGGAGAGGAGCGAGGTCGTGAAGATCCCCCTTCCTCAGCTCCTGATCGAACAAAAAGGAAAATTTCGGCTGATCGACCTGCGGACGGGCCGGGAGGAACCCTCCGAGCTCCTGGATGAGAGGACAGTTTTGTTCCTAGCTCGTGACATCCCCTCCCTCGGATACGCTGTCTATTCCCTTTCCTCCGGTCAGGCGGCGGCGCCGGCGGCGCCGAGATCCTCCCTTTTAGATAACACCCTGGAAAACGAATTCTATAAGATCGTTATTGATTCGAACACGGGGGGCTTGAAAAGCGTTTATGACAAGGAATCGAAACGGGAATTGGTAGATGGCTCTGCTCCTTACTCGCTCAATCAATATGTCTACGAGAACCCGGAGGGAGGCCGCAAAGCGGTCGACGACATGACCAAGCGTTCGGTCTTTCGACGCGCTAGCCCGACCGCCGCCAAGATCGCGCCCGGGCTTAGCGGACCCGTGGCCGCGAGCCTGAAGGTTAAATCCGAAGCTCCAGGCTGCCGGGAGCTCGAGAGCGAGATTATCCTTTATAACGGCCTCCGGCGGGTGGATATCGTCAACCGTCTTCAGAAGGAGGATACGCGTCTTCCCGAAGCGGTCTATTTCGCCTTCCCCTTCAAGAAGGAAAGGGGGAAATTTGTTTTCGAAATTGCTGACGGGATGATGCGTCCGGAGGTCGATCAACTCCCCCGCAGCGTCCGCGACTGGCACACTGTCCAGAATTGGGTCGAGCTCGCGGGACCGGACCACACGCTCGTCTGGTCGCCCGTCGAAGCGCCGCTCGTCCAGTTCGGCGATATCAACACGGGTAAATGGCTTAAGAAGCTCGATATCCTCAACCCCTGGCTGTTTTCTTATGCTATGAACAACTATTGGATGACTAATTTCAAAGCCAGTCAGGGAGGGCCGGCCACTTTCCGCTATGCCCTGACATCGCGGGCCGGAGGGGCCGACGCCGTCCAGAGCAACCGGTTCGGCTGGGAAGTCCATACACCTCTCCTGGCTACCTGGATACCGGAAGATTCCAAAGGGACTCTGGAAGCAGGCGGGCACTCGTTTTTCCAGGTTGACCGAGCCAACGTCATCATCCAGGCCGTGAAAATAGCGGAGGACGGCGAGGGTCTGATCATCCGGTTGAGGGAGATCTCCGGCGCAGACACCGAGGTTCTCCTGAGCAGCGCATTGTTCCAGGGACAAGTCCTCTTGGCTTGGCTGACGGATATGGTCGAGAAAAATGAGGCCTCGGCTCAAGCATCGGGGGCGGGTGTCGCAATCCCCATGAAGGCCTTTGGCATCCAGGCGGTCCGGATTACGAAGATGCGCTGAGGTCAATCGCCGCTTAAGGATTTTAGCGCCTGCTGGGCGGCGTCCCGGATGATATTCCGAAAAGAAGGGATTTTTTCCGCTTCTTTTAGGAAGGCCTCCGCCGCGGGATCACCAGTTTTTCCCAATGCTTTGAGGGCCTCGGCCTGGGCCAGGTAGCTTCGCTCCTGTCGGAAGTGCTTGCTGAAAAAGGCCGCCATCCCGGGCTGCCGGAATTCCCCGAGGGCGGAGAGGGCGGCCGTCCGCACCCGCGAATGGGTGTCGCTGCATCTGTTCTTGAAAAAAGAAACGAGAGCTCTTTCGCCAGATTGGCTCAACGCGCGCAGCGCGCTTTCCCTGACCGCCCAGAAGGGGTCTTTTTCAGCCGCCGCCTTGAGCGCCTCCCGCATCCCGTTTTCTTTGGCCAAACGGGCGAGCGCGGAAGCCGCTTCGATCCGGCCGATGACATCATCCCTCTGGAGCCCGAAGAGGAGTTCCTCGGGGGACTTGGAGAAGATCAATTCCTTGAGCAGGAAATGGCCGTCATCGAAGCGGACGAGAAGCGGCCGCGCGGCTTCCTGGAATTCAAAGACCTCATCTTCGTCCTCGATCCAGACTTGATGAGACTGAGTGCTATTCTCGGTGACGATCCCGATCCTGACCGGCATCCTGTAGACAGGAATCCCTCTGGACCTGTCCTGGACCTGCCGCACCCGAAGGCGCACCATGCCAGCCGTCTTGTCCCAATCGGAACTCACCTCAAAGACAGGATGGCCGGGCTTGTAGAGCCACTGTTCGAAGAACCAATCCAGGTTCTGCCCGGTGACGGTCTTGACGGCCTTCCTGAAATCGTGGGTGTCGGCGACATCGAAATCGTGCTCGTGAAGGAAGGCGCTCAGGGTCCGGAAGAAGGCCTCATCGCCCAGGATGAAGCGCAGCATATGGAGCACCAGGGCGCCTTTCGGGTAAGAATGGGAATCGAAGACGTTCGAAGGGCTTTCGTACCTGTCGAAGACGATCGGCCGGATGTACCGTTCTCGGGCCTCTTGGAGGTAGGCGTTCTTCTTGTTGAGCAGGTTGATCGCCCCCTCGTCCGGACCGAGCGCATGTTCGAAGTAGAGGTAGTCGCAGTAGGTGGCGAAACTCTCGTTGATCCAAGCCTCGGACCAGGTCCTGAGTGTGACCAGGTCTCCCCACCATTGATGGGCCAGCTCATGGGACACGATCCCGAGGCTGGGGAAGTCGATCTCGGCCCGCTCGTCGACGATTACCCGCTCGCCCATGGCCGTGGCCGATGTGCTCTCCGCTCCGCCCCCGAAGGGGACTTCGACCTGGTCGTACTTGTCCCACGGGTAATCATAGCCGAAAAGCGAGTTGAAATAGGCCATCATCTCGGGTGTTTTTCCGTAGGTGCGGCGGGCCTGCGCGGCATGCTGAGCATAGACCCAGTAATTGACCGGGACGGCGCCTAGACGGTCTTCTACGACCGCGTAGGGGGCCGCGGCCAGGAAGATGAGATAGGTCGAATGAGGCTTGTCCTGAAGCCAATGGTAGGTCACCGTGCCTGCGGCCTTGTCTTCGGCCACGGATACCAGGCGTCCGTTTGCGACGACCTTGTTCCCGGTCGCTACGGTAGCGATGATCTCGCTCGTTGTCTTGTCGTTCGGATAGTCATAGCAGGGGAACCAATGGCGGACACCATACGGCCAGGAATCTGAAGCGACCATGGCCGGCCGCTCAGCGGAGGCATCGTAAAAACGGAGGCCGTTTTTGGGATCGCGGCCCTCATACCCGACGGTGAAAGAGTACTTCTCATCATGCCGGAAAGTCCGCGGGAGCTTCACCGAAAGCCGGCCCGGAGCCTGTTCGAAGGCCAGAGGCTCACCCTGTTCGCCCGAGACCTCGTGGGCCGTGAATTCCTCGGCATCGAGGACGACCGTATCCAGGCCGTCGCGAAGGGGCCGGAGAGTCCCCGTCATCCGACCCTTGAAGGCCTTGCTTCCGATGTCGATATTCAGCCGGATGAGGTAGTGGATGAAGTCGAAGTCGCGGCTGCGTTCAACCTGAACGGGCCGCTTGTAGACGTCGATGGTCTGAGGGTAAAGGAGGACGATAAGGCTCAGGGCCCCGAGAAGCAGTCGTTTGAAGGTCTTCATACAGCTAGTCGGCCAGTCCCTCGGTTGATTCTTTTTTCCCGCCTTTAGCGCCGCCGGCCGGAAGGGGATGATTAACCTCGGGTGCCTTGATGTACTTCTTCACGATCTCCGTTGTCCCCGCCACACCCAATTGCTCGAGCAGGAAGGAGAAGCTTTTTTCGAGGTCGGCGCCGACGGCGTCGAGGGCCGGCTTTGGCAGCGACCAGAACTGTCTCTTGAATGGCCCGACGGCTTTCTTGCGCGTTTTATAAATAAATTGGGCCTCGGTATCCTTGGCCTTGCGCTCGTCGGCGGCGTGTGTTCGCACCCAGGCGTACATCTCTTCGCGCAGCGATTCGGGCACAGCCGGGTGCTCGATGATGAGAGTCTGGAAGGCCGTCGCCAGATGGACCTCGCAGGTCCCGGCCTCGACGAACTTGTGGAAAGCGGCGTCGGGCAAGGTGCTCGCACCGTGCTGGACCGCTCCGCCCAGGCCGTATTCGCGGCGGGCCTTTTCGCCGACAAGGCGCAGGGTGTCAAAATCGATGGCCACCTGGGCCAGAGTTCCATTGGGCAAGACGACACCGCCGTGGCTTGTCCCGGTCTGGATGCTGATCTTGCTGATTCCGGTGATGCCGCCGCGCCGGGCGTTATACCCTTTCATGAACGCGTCCAGGTCCTCAGGCGTGCTGTTCTTCAGGCCGACCTCGCCGATCTCTCCGCCGATAGAAACCATGACGCCGTTGGGCTCGAGGCCGCGGATGAATCGGGTGAAGTCGGCGCAGACTTCACAATTGAGCCGCTGCTGCTCTTCGAGCGTCAGCTTGCTCAGGTCGACAAGGGTGGAGCTGTCGATGTCGATGTTGTAGAAACCGGCCGCCACCGCCTCACTGATGAGGTCGCGAATGGCCTTGGTTTCGGCCTGGGGATCGGCGGCGTATTTTTTGGCTGATGTCTGGAAATGGTCGCCCTGGATGAAAACCGGACCGCGGAAGCCTTCCCGGATGGCCGCGGCCAGCACGGCCGAGGCGTATTCGGAGGGACGCTGGTCGGTGTAGCTGATCTCGGAGCGGGCGATCTCGAAGATGATGGCCCCGGCGTCGAGTCGGCGGGCGGCCCGGAAGACGGCTCTGGCCGAGTCGTAGCCCAGCATGCGCAGGTTTATGGCCGGGACGGTAAAGACTTTGGCTATCTCTCCGCGTCCCCGGGCCATATAGAGATCGTGGATCGAGGCGGGCCGGATGCCCAGGGACTGGGCCGTTTCCCAGATCAGCCAGCGGGCCGCAGCCTGGGTTTCGACGTCGCCGAAGACGGCGTCCCGGATGAGAGAGTCCAGCCGCTCGGGAAGCCTCTTCTCATCCTTTACAGTGATGCGGCTCTCCTTGCTTTCGAGAATCCCTTGATATGATTTCATGAGGCGTTCGAGGACATCAGCTGCCATGTACGGATACTCCTTTTTTGGTTTTTTGTCGGTCTGACAGGAGTTCAGTATAGCAGAAAACGGCCGGCGCCTCTATTGGATTCCCTTGATGCAGGCGAGTGGCTGAGGGAAACAGGCTCGTTCTAGGAAAAGTGTCCAAAGATGCATATAATCAGCAAGAATAGGCGAACGTTTTTGGAGCGCATTGCCGGATAAACGAATAACGGCATAAAGGAGGCCAGAGGATGAGAAGGCAATCCACACTCGGCTTAACTATCATCTTTGTTTTGATGCTGACGGCTGGCTTATCTCCTTTGGAGAGGGAACAAGCCCCCGCTGCGGGCGGCCATTCATACGGTGATCTGGTCCTCTTGTTCAAGGAATGGCGGGAGGTCGTAAAGCCG
>DQHV01000400.1 GCA_003524335.1 Candidatus Aminicenantota bacterium
CCAGCCAGCGCGTTGAAAGTCAGGCCGGTCACGTTGGCCATCGTCTGCGTGCTGTTCGCAACATCGGACGCAACCCGCATCGTTCCTGACTTGGCGATTCCCGGGGCGACGTTCGGCCAGATATCGTGGACAGTCCGCCAGTCTTCCTTCAGGTGATTATCGAGCGCTGTTTGTTTTGCCGCTTCATCAGCCATTACACGATCTCCGCCACGAAGTGAGTCTTTGCCGCCGCCGGGGATTTGGTGATGGCCAGAATTCTAAGATCTAGCTCCGAGGCCGCCCCCGCCGNNCTGAAGAAACGATCCCGGCTGTATTTGATGATGTCCCCCGGCATAACTTCGAGAAGCAGAAATGAAACATCATTCTCAATTATTTCCTTATCCAGATCGTCGATCAGCGAATTGATGAGCGCCTGCGCGTCGCTTGCCGTCGTCAGGAAGGTATAAAGCGGAAGCTCCTTGGCCGTCCGGTATTTCCATCCGGCCTCGTTGAGTGTGACGCTCAGGTATGAATAATTCCCGGTCTGCGGATTCTGGTCATAATAGACAGTCACTTTTTGGAAAATGTCATCGAATCGCTTATCCTGCCGATGTGAGAAAATATGATGATTGCGGACATACCGCGCCGACTGCGAGGCCGCTGTCGCCTTGGGTCTGATCCCTATCCGGCCTTCGGCGTCCTGGAAACTGTAGGCTTGGATTGTCTGCTCAATCTGCCGGATGGCATCGGACGAGTTTATGTCCTGATAGAGCGGTACGCTGATGGCCGTCGTCTTCTGCATCTTCGTATAGTATAGCCAATCGAGGTTGAGTTCGGAGTCTGCGAGTCCAAGAAAATTGTTGCAAACATACTTGAAAATATCCGCCCCCTTGGTCAGCGCTTCATCCGCCGAGTTGACCGCCCCCGTGAATTCAACGAGCAGGAAATCGGAGTCCTCCCACGGGTAGGCGCGGGCCAGGGTGATGACGCCGTTTTGATAATCGATGAAGAAATCGGTATCCGCCGGCAGCGTCACCTCGCCCCGCTTGGAGACGGAGGTTACGCTCTTTATCCGCCCGTCGTGGACCTTTAATCTCTTGGCAACCGTATCGATACAGACCGGTACTGTGTTTGCCTTTGTCCCGAAATAGAACGGGATCTTGGTGTCCTTCTGGGCGCTCTCGATGAGGTTTGGATAAGTCTCAATCGAATACGAGTTGATCGGCAGACTCCGTTCGCAGCCCTCCCGCAAGTCCCGAAGGTCGAGGCCGAAACTGCTATCGTCAATACTTCTATCCTTGACAATGCCGGTATAGATCGTCTCGAACTGCGCGTAGGTAAAGTCAATCCCCCCGGCCTTGAGTATAAGGCGAGCGTTCTCCCAAACGTAGAACGCATAGCGCTTGTCGAAATACCATTCATCCCCGATCTTGCCGTTTATGAACGACACCCGGCCCGAGGAGACCATGTAAGTCGATTCAAAATAACCGCTTATCTCATGGGTTATATCCGGGATTCCATCGCGTTTGAGCAGGCCCAAATAGTTATTGCCGTTATAAATAGCCTGATCAGCCGCGGTTTTGTAGTCGCTGAAGTAGAGCCAAAACCCGGCCAGGATTTGAAAGTCGACCGGATCATCGCCGGTTGAGCTGTGCACATAGAGTATGCGGCCCCAGTAGTCGAAATAGAACGTTGAGGCGGTCGCTTCCACCTCTGCGATAGAGGACTTCTCCACATAGGCTTCGCCGTTCTCGTGGACGCTCGTAACGTCTATGCCGCGCTCCTGGATCGTCACCTCATAGGTGTAGGTTTTTCCGCCCGTGAGGACGAAACCTGCGACTTCCATCTTGGGGTTTATTTCACAGAGATAGATGAGCTCTGGTATCGGAGTGCGCAGGAGCGTTTCAAAGAGCGTCTCGGCGTGTTGGGCGAGAGTATAGTCGTCATCCGCCGCCGTGTAGGAGGAGTTTCCGGCGGCATTATAGGCCCTGATCTTGAACCAATAATGCGTCGAGGGGGTCAGATCGAAGACTTTGAATCGCGCCAGCCCGGCGTCGATGACGCAGATTTCGGTGTAATCCGAGCCGTTCAAGGACTTCTCAATCTTATATCCGGTTTCAGTCGTTGTCGGCGTCCAGGCCAGGACCATGTAATCGGCGTCTATTTCCGAGATGGAGAATCCCGTCGGGGCCGCCGGTTCACTGATCGTCGTTGCCTCCGCCTCATTGGAATAATCGGAATAGGCAGCGCCCTGCTTAGCCCGTATGCGATAGCTGTAGGAAAGGCCCTTGGTCAGGCCCGTATCCCGGTAGAACGTCGCATTGGGCGGAATGGTAGCGACCTCGGCATAGGAACCCGCAGGCAGTTCCTTCCGCTCCAGGCGGTGATCGTCCTCTTCGTCCGAGTTATNNGGTGTCCGAGAAGGCCGTCGCCGCGAGATTCGAGGGTGTCGCTATCCCGGCGAACGTAACCGTGTTGGCCGTGTTTGAGTAGAGCGAATTGCCGTCGCCGTTATAGGCCCGGACCTTGTACCAGTACTGGGTGTTGGACGAGCGGCCCGTCCGCAAATAAGTTTTGACGTTTGCGCCAACCGTAGCAACCTGGGAAAATCCCGAACTCGGCCCGGTCGAGCTTTCCTCGATCTTGAATCCCGTTTCATTGTTGGAATTGTCTGTCCAATTCAACCGGATCGTGGATGAGCTTTCGGCCTGGGCCGTAAGCGCGGTCGGTTTAGACGGCGGGTTGCTCATGTAGACCGTTGCCGTATTCGACCAGAGACTGTCGGTCAGGGCATTATATGCCTTGATCTTGAATGCATACGTCGCCCCCGGAGTCAAACCGTCCTTCTGGTATTCCCTTACATTCTGGCCGACAGTCACCATGTAGGCGCCGTCTTTATAAATCTTGAACCCGCTTTCGTTTTGAGAATTATCCTCCCAAGTTATGAATGCCGAATCTGCGTCAATATAGGTTGCATCGCAACCAGAAGGGGCGATGAGTGCCGTAACAGCCGAAGCCTCGTTGGAAAAAGGCGAGAATTCCGCGCCTATGTATGCTTCTAATTTGTAATAATATTGCGTACCATCAGCAAGCCCGGAATTCAGCCAGGAAGTAACGCCGGGACCAACGACGTGGACCATGACATAAGAACCGCCGGCCGGTTTCCGGTAAACTTTAATACCATTATAGGCGGCGTTATTGGTCCAGGCCAGTTGAATTTTTGTTACTTGTGTGACTGAAGCAATTAAAGAGGACGGGGCGGGAACAGCCATTTACAACTTCTCCCTGATGTTCAGCGCCCATGACCAGCTGTCGTGATAATCCTGGACGGCCTCTATAAGTTCAACATTCTTAACGAAATACGAGTAGGAGTTCGGGCTGTTGTAATCCAGGCACAGGACGAAACCATGGGTTATGCCCACCTCATCGAAAAATAGAATGATCGTATCGGCGTCTGTTTCGCTGAGGCCCGAGAACGGGAGCGACCATGTTTTCCTACGCGGGCGCGGTTGGCCGAATTCGACAAGGGCATAACTTTCATCGACAATCGAATCATCGGGCCGCGCCTTGCCATATGGACTTTTGGCGGGCCGCGCCGGTTCCCAATACGTGCCCATGACCACAGGGCCGATATGGATATAAGAATTCGGGTTTGTCGGATCCTCAACCTGAATTTGGACATAGCGCTTGGTGCTTGAGGAGCCGAAGAAATAAAATAGATTTGTCGGGTTATGAGTGATCGTCACTTCCACAAGATTCACGGTAAAGGCGTCATCGTCCGCCCCGCGCCATTTGATTGTTGCTGAGGCGGAAATATTGTGATTGAGAAGGGCCAGGAAATTCACCGTCTGGGCAGTCAGAAGATCATTTGTGATGAAGGCCCGCGGATAGTGGATTCGGCGGTAGTCGCCATCATACGTCAACGCCCCCGTGTCATCCGCCGCGTCCGAGAACCCGCAGAGGCCGGAAATATCGACGGCCTTGTTGGTGCCAGTGTTCCATCGGATTGTGAAATTCGATCCGGCGGAGATGGTAAACAGCGCGTTGGTTTCGCTGTAGACGCAGGCATAGGTCAGCGCCTTTCCCGGAGCGGCGTTCATGGCCGCCGCAACCGCCGTGGCCAGGGTGTTGCCGTTATAGCTCCCGGTGGCCACCGTCCCCGTCAACTCCGCCCCGCCCTCATCGAAGTTTATGTATTTGTTGCTGTCGGTCACGACGAAAAGCCCGTTGCCCGAGCCCGTGCCATGGCGCGTCCGCC
This sequence comes from Candidatus Aminicenantota bacterium, assembly GCA_003524335.1. Classification (GTDB taxonomy): domain Bacteria; phylum Acidobacteriota; class Aminicenantia; order Aminicenantales; family UBA8522; genus UBA8522. The sequence continues at coordinate 4,238 of DQHV01000400.1, forward strand.
AGAACTGGCTCGGCGTATCTCCCTGAGTATCGGTCGACGGATATTGCGGGTGTTCGCAGCACTCGCCCAGGATGGTGCCCTTGCGCCAGAGATTCGAGAAAATTAGCCGTGTATTGGTCATATTGCATATGCCTTTATTCGCTTGAGGCCGATGGAGCGATTCACGATCTTGATAACCCTCTCCTCGATTTTCTCACTACCGATATAGATGGGGACGGTAAGGAAAATGGACCCGGTGTCCATTCCCCGGCCCCCTATGGCCCTGGCCATAGCCGGGAGCTTGCTTAGGGGTGCCAAGACTTCCGGCTCACCGCCTTCGCCGACTTCATAGCTCGCGCCGGATTCGGAATAGAGCCGCGTCCGTTTCTCAAAGATAGCGCCCTTGGCCAATGGGATGGGCTGTGCGCGGATGAGGGCGATCTGGACGGCCCCCAGGGCGGCTGTTATCGCGGCCAGGATGATATTGAACGGCGGGGGGGCTGCGCCCAGGGCTTTTGTCACGCCTTCGGCGACGTTGACGATTGCACCCATGAGGGCGACCGCCTTGGCCGCCTTTGCCCCCTCCCGTTGCACAGAGCTCCGCTTGATCTGATACTCGGCTTCAAGTGCTTCGATGGCCTTTTGGCGCTCCCCTTCATCTTTGACATTGGCGTTTATCCAGGCAAGGCGTTTCTTGTATTCGTTATCGAGCGCTATCTCTTTATTGCGTTGGGATTGATTGACAATGCCGNNCTGCCGATGCCGGCGGTTGCCTTCGCCTCAATGCCTAAGAGCTTCACTGCCCCTTGCGCCTCATTTATGGCCTGGCCGAAATCGCGGACATATCTATTACCGATTGCTGTAATAATGCCCTGGATTTTTGGCTTGGCACTTGCTGCTGCTTTACCCGTCTCGTTTATCGCATCTTTTAATTTCTTTTGCGGAATCAACACATCTTTAAGAGCCAGATCGTGACCGCGCAATGAAATCGTCAGCCGGGCTATGTCTACTTCATAATCTCCGGTTTCGCCCCCCAATTCTTTCAGCTTATCTAAAATGGCCTGCATCGTGTCTCTTGATGTCAGCCCTTCTCCGCGCATCACCGAGGCGGTTTCTTTCGTGACGTTCATCGCGTCTTGGACCGCCGTTGGTATCNNCCCGATTATCCCCCGAATTTTGTCATTTTCTATGATGGCTGTACCAACCGCTTCTTTGGCTTCATTCCATGCTTTCCCCGTCTGTTTCACGGCTGCGCCGAAGGTATCCGCCTCTCCGGTGGCTGACTTGTAATACTTGGCCAGCTCCTGATTGACAATGGCC
>DQHV01000362.1 GCA_003524335.1 Candidatus Aminicenantota bacterium
CCGCCCGAGATGACGACGTCCCGGACCTCGGGGTGGGCACGGATGTACTTCACTCCGTCCTCGATATGGCGAGGATGGATTTTGTTCAAGTCGCCGACCTTGCGCTTCCGCGTGCAGAACCGGCAGTACGAGGCGCACAGGTGCGAGACCAGAAACAGCACACGGTCGGGGTAGCGGTGGACGATACTCGGCACCGGCGAGTCCTCGTCTTCGCTCAGCGGGTCGGCCGCCCCGTCGCGCTCTTCGAGTTCGGCCGGGTCGGGCACCACCTGGCGGTAGAGGGCGTCCCCTTTAGCCTTGATCAGCTCGGCGTAGTAGGGTGTTATCTGAACCCGGAAATGACGGGCGATTTTCCTGACCTTTGCGGGGTCGAGGTCGAAGAAATGCGCTATCTCTTCCGGAGACTTGAGACTCCGGTTGAGAATTCGTTGCCAAGAGTCTTCCTCCATTGTCGCGTGGACTCCTTCAGACAAGAGACTTGACATAGGTGATGCGGTCATCCCCCCTCCGGTAAAAATCGGGGATGCGCGATACCTCTTTATAATTCAGGCCGGTGTAGAACCGGCGCGTCCTCTCGTACTTGGGCTGGGACGAAGTCTCGATGAGGATCATCCGGCCGGCTGCCTCCCTCACCGTTTTCTCGAGCCAGTTTACCAACTCGCGGCCGTAGCCGCGGCCCTGCTCTCCGCTCGCCACCGCCATCCAGTAGAGGTCGTATGTCCCCTCGGTGAGCGGCGTCGGTCCGTAGGACATATAGCCGACGACCTGACCGGCCTCGCTCTCGGCGACGACGAGGCAATAGTCCCGCTGCTGCGGCTGGTCGAGGTAGATGTCGATGAGCTCGCGGGCTACGGCGACTTCGTCGGGGGTGAACATCTCGGTGCTCTGGATGATGTCGAGGACGGTCCGACGGTCCTCCCGCGTCATTGGCCGGACCATCTCCTCCCTTTCTTGCGCATCGCGCTCTCCAGCACCTCGTGCCAGAAGAAGGGGTACTCGATCCGCACATCGTCGGAGCTGTACCAGGGCTCTTCCTTGCGGCGGAGGGCGTTCTCGATCATGCGGCTCCAGAACTCGGCGTAGTCGATTCCGGCCGCCTTGAGCGCCCGGACAAAGCCGGCGTCCAGGCTCGTGTCGGGGTTGGGGTTGACCTCGAGGATGGCGATCCGTCCGTCCGAGCCCATCCGGAAATCGACCCGGGCATAATCGCGGCAGCCCATCGCCTGGAACGCGGCCAGCGCGTACTGGTGGAGTTTATCGCGCAGAGCGTCGTCGATCGGAGCGGGGCATATGGCGGGAGTCGTCGCGTAGAGCACATGGTCCTCGAACCACTTGGCCTCATAGCTGCAGATGTGGGGAGCCGACTCCGGCATGGCCGAAAAATCGATCTCGGAAACGGGCAGTGCTTGGAGGTTATCGCCTGCCAGGACGGCCACGTTGAACTCCCGTCCCTGGATGAATTCTTCGACCAGCGCCGGCTGTCTGTAGGCGTCGATGATCTTGTTGACTTTTTCCTGGAGCGCCTGGGGGTCGCGGACGACCGAGTCCTGATAGATGCCGAGGCTGGCGTCCTCCTGGTTGGGTTTGACGATGGCCGGGAAAGGGATGTTATCGATCTTCTGGTCGGTCGAGGTCACCAGACGCCCCTTGGCTGTCGGCAAGCCGAAGGCGTTGAGGATGGCCTTCGCCTTGAACTTATCCTGGCAAATGGTCAGCGCCTTGGACGGATTCCCGGTAAAGGGGATGCCGATGGCCTCGAACATGGCGGCCACGTTGGCTTCGAGCTGGGGGCGGCCGAGGAACCCTTCGCAGAAGTTGACCAGGACGTCGACCTTAAGCTCCCGGATGCGGCGGATGAAGCTCATCAGGCTTTCGTGGAGGGGAATGATGGCGGCCGTGTAACCGATGTCGGTGATGGCGGTGAAGACGGATTCGGCGACGTCCGCCACGGAGGCTTCAGATAGGCGCTCGTTCGGCCGGTTGATGACGGGATCGTAAGAGTTGAAGGCGATCCCCACGGTGATGTTTTCTCTTTCCATGATTCAATCCATACCTGGTCGCGGCCTCGTCGACGACGCGATGAAGCAACGCCGAATAAGAATAGCCCGCCGTGCGGGCGGCCTTGGGAAGGCAGGAATTGTCCTCCGGTTTGGGCAGGACTCCGGGCAGGGGGTTGACCTCCAAGATGTTCGGTTCGCCCCGTTCATCCAGACGGATGTCGATCCGGGACCAGTCCCGGATCCGCAGGACCTCGACGGTTTTCCGGATGATGTCCTCGATCCGATGTTTCAGGTCGGGGCCGATCTCGGCCGGGCAGCGGAAAATTTCCAGCGGCTTGTCCGGCTGGTCCCAAATCCATTTGGCTTCGTAGGAATACACCGGGTTCGCGCCCGGCGGAAGCTGGGAATGGTCGATCTCGACGATAGGCAGGATCTCGAGGTTGGGCGGGTTGCCCAGCACGCCGACCGTGAACTCGCGCCCGGTCAGGAACTGCTCGATGATGACCGGCTCCTTGTAGATGGACTGGATCTCCCGCACCCGGGCTTTGAGCTCCGGCCGGTTCCTCACGACCGAATTGTCCTTGATCCCCTTGCTCGAGCCTTCGTGAAGCGGCTTAACGATCGCCGGAAGCTTGACCCTGAGGCTGACCCCGGAGCCGTTCTCCACAACCCAGAACGGGGCCGTCGGGATCTTGTGATAGGCGAGGATCTCCTTGGCCCTTGACTTATCGAGGCAGATACCCAAGGTCAGCGGGTCAGAGCCGGTGTAGGGGATCCCCAGCATCTCGCAGATCGAGGGGATGTGCGATTCGCGGTTCGGGCCGACCAGGCCCTCGGCGATGTTGAAGACGAGGTCGGGCCGGAGTTTTTTGAGATGAAGATAGGCCTCATCGTTGGCTTCGATCGGGACGATTTCGTGTCTCTCGCCGAGCGCCCTACCGATCGCCTCGATAGTCTCGTCTGAGTCGCACTCGGCGAGAAAATCAAGTGGAGGGTCGTCTTCCTCGTGGGTCTCTTCGTACCGCCTTGATTGGAGCGACGAAGCCATTCCGTTCTTGGAGCTGTAGAGAAAAGCGATGCGCATAGCTACGTCGCTCGGCTTCGACTCAAGTTGATGAAGGCTCCCGACAAGGTGATCATTTTATCTCTGCTGCCCGTGCTCTTTTTTTCTTCGACTCAAAATTTTTTCTAGTTTCATTATTTAATATAAATCAATTTTTCCAAATGTCAATACTTTTTAATACTTTTTTTTGCGTGTCACCGAAAAGTGACTCAACAAATTGTGGCGTTTGCTCGTTAAATGCGCTCAGCAATTTTCGTGCCATCGAATCGATTAAACAACCAGAGCTCAGCGGGGGCGGGACAACTCGGAGTTCGGAGGGAGCTTGGTCAGCAGAAGATGGGTCTTGCCGGCATGCAGCACTTTGTTGGAAACGCTTCCCAAGACCCACTGCCGGAGGCCGGATTTTCCGTGGGACGACATGGCGACCAGACGCGCGCCGGCCGCCTTGGCGCGCTTGATGATCTCCTCGGCGGCATGGCCCGTCGTCAATTCGGCGCGCGCCTCGATTCCCCGGTCGCGGAATTTCTTAACCGCGCCGTCGAGGTAAGCGGACAGGTCCTGTCTCATCTTCTGAACCTGCTGTTCTGGGAACCGGATGTAGTCCAGCCCTCCGATCGTATGAACGTGCTGGCCGGATTCGACGACGGAAAGAAGCGTCACCTTGGATTTCAGCTTGGCCGCGATCTCCAGTACGTACGGCAGCGCGGTCTCTCCGGCCGCCGACCCGTCCAAAGGGAGGAGCAGTTTGGCGAAGATGCTCCCGGGGCGCCTTTTTTTGGCCGCCGCCGCGCGCAACAGAAGAACGGGGACTGGCGCCTCATGGATGATCTTGTTGGCCGTGCCCCCCATCGTCCAGGGCATGATCCCGCTGTGTCCGTGGGAGACGATGACCAGCAGGTCCATTCGCTCTCGTCGGGCGTAGTCGATGACCTGGCCTGCCGCCTCGCCGGAGAGGACAACCACCTTGAGGCTCAAGTCCTTCCCCAAGAAATCACGGCGGACATCCTCAGCCTTTTTATCCAGGTACCCTCGCATCAACCCGCAGTACTTCTCTTCCGGTCCGCCACAAACGCCCAGAAGGTGAAGCTCTGAACCGAAGGCCAGGGCCAACTCCCCGCCCTGGTCGAGCGCGGCTTCACTCAGCTTTGCCCCGTCCAGCGGGATCACTATCTTTTCCAACATGCTTCCCCCTATCAGGTGAACTTGATCACCAGCAGAATCCAACAGATTCCGACGACCAGAATCATGGCCGGCAGCGCGTACTTGCAGAATCGCCCCCAAGAAACGGGATAGCCTTCTTTCTCGGCGATGGCTGTCCCCACCACGTTGGCCGAGGCGCCGATGGGAGTNNGCCGAGGAGAAGGCGGAAACCCAGAGGATGATGGTCATGACGATGACGAAGCTCCCGCCGGAGACGCGGCCAATGAAATCCGCCAGGGCCTTGAGGGCTCCGGTCTGCTCCAGCCCTCCCACGCAGACGAACAGCCCGAAAAAGAAGAGCAGCGTCTGCCAGTCCACTCTCGTCAGGGTGTGAGCGGCGCTCTTGTAGCCAAAGGCCAGGGTCAGGGCGGCGGCGATGCAGCCGATCGACGCCACCGAGATCCCGGTCTGGGCGTGAGTGATAAGGAGGAGGATCGTCAGGACAAAAACCCCGATGTAAATCTTGAACAGACGCGGGTCGTCGATGGCCTCCTTCGGCCGGGGGTAGAGGCCCGGGTCGAGCGGGATCCCCTTCTGAGACGCGCGCAGCCCCTTCCGAAAAAGGAAATAGAAAAGGACCAGGGTCGCGATCATCCCCACCCAAGCGATGAGGCCGGTGTTTTTCAGGAAATCCATAAACGAATAACCCAGCGCCGTGCCGATGATGATGTTCGGCGGGTCGCCGATCAGGGTGGCCGTGCCGC
>DQHV01000015.1 GCA_003524335.1 Candidatus Aminicenantota bacterium
AGCTATCTGTTCGGCGACATCCTGGCCATCGACCCGCTCGAGGTCGGGCTGTCCACGGCGCTGGCCGCCGTCGTGGTCATCGCCATCTTGGCGAACTACCGCAGGCTGATGTTCCTGACGTTTGACCGTGAAGCCGCCAAGGCTTCAGGGGTGAAGACGGCCCATCTCGACTTCCTCTTGGCGATCCTCACCTCGGTCACCGTCGTCTTAGGAATGAAGGTGGTGGGAATCCTGCTGGTCACCGCGCTGCTCGTCATCCCGGCGGCCGCAGGGCTCCTGCTGGCGGCCAGTTTCAAGCAGGCGCTTTTTTTCTCCTCTTTGGTCGCTTCTCTCTCAGTTGTCTTCGGTCTTTTCGCCGCCTTCTATCTTGACCTTCCGGCCTCGGCAACTGTGGTCCTTTTTTCTTCTTTTCTATTCGGGGTTTTTTTTCTGCTGCGACGGAGAAGGATCTCCTGACCGAAATCAGGTCCTGAGCGAGGCCAGCGTCTTCCGAAAAACCTCATAGGCCTCTGCCCCATAGAGGCAGAAAACGATTTCTCGTGGATAGCCGTTCTTTTTCAGGAATTCCAGGCTGATCCGGAGCATGATCTGGCTGCATGGCTGAAGGGGGAATCCGTAGATTCCCGTGCTGATCGCGGGGAAAGCGAGGCTCAGGATCTTCCGGTCGCTGGCGATACGCAGGCTGCTCAACGTCGCCCGGGCCAGCTTGACCTCTTCGTCTCCCTCGCCGTTGACCGGGCCGACGGCATGGATGACGTATTTCGCCTTGAGGTTGCCGCCGCCCGTGATCACGGCCTCTCCGACTTCGATCGGCGCCAGCCGGTCGCATTCCTCTTGGATCGCCGGGCCGCCGCGGACACGGATGGCCCCGGCGACACCGCCTCCGAGCCGGAGGTGCTTGTTGGCGGCGTTGACCACCGCTTCGACATCGAGGAGGGAGATATCGCCCTCGAGGATTCGGATTCGATCTTCACTTTCCGGACGCTTTTCCACCTCTCTTTTCTCCGTCTTTCATTGTACCGAAAGAGGCGGCCGTTGAGAAGGCCGGGATAAGGACTCTTAAAATATCATGATCGTTGCCCGGTCTCCTCTTCCTTGGTCGGGGTGAACGGCCGGCAGGGGCGCCAGTCGAAGCCTGAGCGCCGCGCTTAGTTAATCATGGCATAGATGGCCACTTTGTTCTTGCCGTCTTTCTTGGCCTGGTAAAGGGCCATATCGGCGAGCACAACCAGCTCCTCGGCGCTCTCTCCGTGTTCGGGGTAGGTCGTCAGGCCGATGCTGATGGTGAAGGGGACCTCTTCTTTTCGCGAATCAACCCGAAAAGGATAGAGGGAGATTCTCTTGAGGAGCCTTTCGGCCACGGCCTGGGCTTCGTCTTTGGGCGTTTCGGGAAGGATGACCAGGAATTCCTCTCCGCCATAGCGGGCGGCGATGTCAGAGGGCCGGATGGTATCGGTGATCACCTGGCTGAAATACTCCAGCAGGTGATCACCTGCCGCGTGTCCGAAGCGGTCGTTCAGGGCTTTGAAATTGTCCAGGTCGATCATCATCAGGCTCAAGTCATGGTCATAGCGTTTGGACCGGTAGAACTCCTCGTCGAGCCGCTGGCGTATATAGGATTTATTAAACAATCCCGTCAGGCCCTCCCGGATGATCAGGGCGTTCATTTTATCGCTTATGGCCAGCCCGCTCAGACATATCAGCAGGATGACGAGCATACCGATCTTCAGAATAGAGCGGCTCAGAGGCTGGAAACCGATTTGCTCCCAATACTGGGGGATGAGGTCCGCCAGGGAACTGTAGACAAGGTAGGACACGGATATGACAATTATGGCCCAGAGCCTGTTTTTCAGGCCTTTGGTAACGACGGGAATGCGCGTGCTCACAGCGGTCCTTCCTTCTTCGACTTATATCTTCTCAGAAGGTTGGGGCGGCAGCAATAACCGGCCAGGGTGATCTTTAAGATGATATTTGGATCTGCCGTCTCACCGCAAAGGGTGAGGCCGTTCTTAGGTTTTGCCTAGCAAGTGCTCCACCACGCCTCTGATCTCCGCCCCGAGCCGGGCCACTCGGCTCATCAGTTCGTCCCCCTTCTTCAAGGCTTCTTCCTTGAAGTCACTGTCCCGGATCCAGGGGAGGTTGATCTTGACATTATAAAAGGCTCCGGCCGCGGCCGCCTCGGCCATGAGGCCGGCCACTCCGGCATCGCTCAGGGAGTTCTTGTTACCCTTTTGGGCAACGAGCAAGGCCAGTTCCAGGAGCAACCCGCACTTCTCCAGGACATCGAGCGGGACAAGGGTCGCTTGCTTGGACGACTTCTCGAGCGCCGCATCTTTTTCCTTGACCTGTTCTTCGCTTCCTTTAGGCAGTCCGAAAGCCTCCATGACCTTGTTGAAGGCTCTGGTGTCTTCGTCCACCGCCCCCAGCAGGTCGTCTTTAAGCACCTGAGCCTTCAAAGCGGCCTCCTTCATCTCTCCCGACACCTCTTCATACCCCTTCTTTCCGACGGTTAAGTTAGCCACCATAGCGGACAAAGCGGCCGAGAGAGCAGCGCAGAGGGCCGCCGTGCTTCCCCCGCCGGGTGTGGGTGAATCCAGGGAAAGCGCGTTGGCAAACTCGCGCAGGTTGAGCTTGAGCAGGGAAGGCCCGGTATCCTTGAATTGGCTTTCGATAATCTTTTTATCGGGGTCGAAGGGGGCCACGTCGCCGAGCCCGAGCGACAGGACCGCCGTGCGCACCAGTTCCTCGTCGGGAACGCCGGGGCTTTTCCCCTGTTTTTCCAGGTAGTACCGGCCGGCCATGAGGAGGGCCTCTTTGGGGATAAGGCCGACGAGCTCGCTTCCGGTTACCCTTAGGCCGAGCTTTTCCGCCTCCTTAACCGCCTCGTCAAAGACGAGATGGACGGGGCTAAGGTTATAGTTGGTGAAGTTGATCGAGATCTGGGCCACTCCATAGTCCTCGATGTACCAGCCGACCGCCTTGACGTCCCTGAAGCGGCCGGGGAGGTTAACGGCCTTGCCCTGGGCATCCCGGACGATGTTTCCCTGGGCATCCCGCTGCGCCCGTCCGCTCTCCCGAAGGCTGAGCGCGATCTCGTGGGCGAGCCGGCGATCGCGGGTGTTCAGGTTGATGTTGTAGGCGATCAGGAACTCACGGGCTCCTATGACCGTCGCTCCCGACATTGGATTGAAGGCGGGAGCCCCGAAATCGGGCGCCCACTCAGGATCCTTGAGCTTCTCGGGAAGCCCCTCGTACTCTCCAGCCCGGATGTTGGCCAGGTTCCGGCGCTCCGGCTTTTGCGCCGCCTCCTCGTACAGATAGACAGGAATGCCGAGCTCCTTGGCGACACGCTCGCCTAGGTCACGGGCCAACTGGATGCAATCCTCCATGGAGACTCCGGAGACTGGGACAAAAGGACAGACGTCGGTGGCGCCGATCCGGCTGTGCGCCCCTTTCTGCTGGCGCATATCGATAAGCTCGGCCGCCCGGCGGATAGCCCTGAAGGCCGCTTCCTTGACACCTTCCGGCGATCCGATGAACGTCACTACAGTCCGGTTGGTTGATTCCCCCGGATCGACGTCCAGGAGTTTGACCTCCGGCGTCCGCTCGATCTCCTGGGTGATCGCCTTGATCTTCTCCCGGTCCCGGCCTTCGCTGAAATTGGGNNTATCCTGTCGGCGTCGACCAGAGTGATATTGTCGTTGAAGCGGCTCCACATGGCATCGCCCAACGAAAACGCCAATAATTCCGAGATGCTCCGGCCGAGTTCGTCCAGGCGGCTGATCCGAAGGGGGAAATGGCCGATCAGGTAGGACTTGGCCTGTTCCAATTCAAAGTTGGAAACCTTGTCCCGGGTGATCCGGTCGAGCTCCCGCAAGATCTCCCTGATAGACGCGCTGGATGCCGAGGGGATCACCGCGGCGGTGATCGCATAGTACCCGCAGCTCCGGAAGAACTCGAGCCTGCTGAACGCGCTGTAAGCATATTCCCTGGCCTCCCGGAGGTTCATAAACAGACGGCTGAAGGGAGTCCCCCCGAGCACTTGGTTGAGGACGGCCAGGGGAAAATAATCCGGCTCGGCCAGCGGAAAAATCAAGTTCCCGATGACGAGCGTGGCTTCCTTGGCCTGAGGAAGGTCGACAAAACAAAACCTGTCCTCGGCATTGGCTTCGGGTGAAGGAAGGTGCGGCCGCTCCATGTCCTTTTTGGGCCAAATATTGAGAACGTGACTAACCTTCCTCGCGGCGATGGCCAGGTCCAGGTTCCCGGCAAGGACGATCAGGGCATTGTTCGGCCGGTAATAGAGCTCGTAAAAGGCCTGGACGTCCTTCCTGGTCAGGTTCTTGATCACATCCTCACTATATAATGACTGGCGATAGGGGTGGTCCTTGAACAGGACCCGGAGAAGCTGACGCCGGCCGACAAACTCCGGGTCCCGCTGCTTCTGCCGGAGGTCATAGAACTGAGTCCTCTTAAGAGCGACGATCTCCCGATCGCTGAAATCCGGCTGCAGCACCATCAGGCTCAGCGTCTCCAGCGCCCGGTCCAGAAAACCGTCCAGGAAATGAAAGGAAAAGCGGGAGAAATCAGGCGTCGTCGTCGTGCTGAACTCCCCGCCTATGGCGTCGATCCTCTCCTCCAGGTCCGCGGCCGAGACCAAGGGAGTCCCGCGGCTCAGCATCTCGGCCGTGAAGGAGGCGAGACCGGGCAGTCTCTTCGGCGACTGGCTCTCGCCGGCCAGGATGACCAGCTCCAGGCTGATAAAGGGCTGGTCTGGTCGTGAAGCGACGGCCAGGGTAAGGCCGTTCATTAAGCGCATGGATTCGATTTTGGGAAGCTCCAGCAGCGCCAGCGGGTCGGGGATGGGCGGCGATTTCCTGAACCGCTCCTGCTGAGCCAGGGCCGACCCCAGGCTCAGAAGAGCCAAGATGCAGATCCACGACCCTTTCTTCATTTCGGCTTCACATTCAGGATGACGCTGATCTCGGGGACAAGGTACCGGTTGACGGCCATGCGGAGCTCATAGGGACTGACCCGCATGTATCTGGACAGCTGGTCGGGGAGAGCGTCCAGTCCGACGGGGGAGAAGACCGTTTCGGCCAATAACACCGCCCGCTCCAAAGGAGAAGCCAGACGGCTGAGGTAGTCCCGCTTGAACAGGTTCTTGGCTTTGGCCAGCTCCTCGGAGGAGACATCGCTCGTCCGGAGCTTGTTGAATTCGGAAAGGATGGATTTCTGGCACAGTTCCACCATGGTCTCGTTGTTGTTCATAGCGAAGAGCTTGAGCACGGCCACATCCTTCCGCTTTTCGATCCCGCCGGCTACATAGAGGGCCAGGCCTTCCTTCTTCACCAGCTTTCTATAGAGGCGGGCGCTATTTCCTTTGAACAGAAGAAAGTCCAGGATGGCCAGGACATAGTGATCGCGTGAATAGGGGGGAGCTACCCGGTATCCCAGGTGAAAGGCGGGTGAGGGGACCAGGGGATCCTGAAACGCCTGGACCACTGCTTTCTTTTCCGCAGGCCGGGGAGCGAGGAAGAGGGGCAGTTTCCTGCCGGGAGCGATCGTCGCGAAGTATTTCTCCACTAATTCTCTGGTCCTGGGCAGATCGATGTTCCCGACGACGACCAGGGCGGCGTTGTTGGGGACGTAGTAGGTCGTATAGAACGCCCGGATGTCCTCGACTTCCAAGCGCAAGATGTCCTCCTCACGGCCCAATAAGGTGTGGCCATGAGCAAAGTCGGGATAGAGAAGCCGGTCGAAGGCCAGCAGGCTCTCCAGATAGCGATCGGCCGCTTTTCGCTGGGTGATCTCATCGAACAAGGACTGTTTCGCCCGCTCGGCTTTGGCTGCGTCGATCTCCAGCGCTTTCATCCGGTCGGACTCCAACCAGAGGACGAGGGCCAGCTGGTTGGCTGGCACCGTCTGGTAGAAATAGGTGATATCCTCCGTTGTGCTGGCGCTGGGTTCTCCGCCTACCCGGCTGATATAGCCGATGTGCTGCATCGGGCCGACATTGAGCGAGCCCATGAACATCATGTTCTCGAGCAGAAAGGCCATCCCCGTCTTCCCCGGCTGCTCGTGGATCGAACCCGCCTGATAGGCCAGGACGACCGAGACAAGGGGGAGTGTATCGTCTTCCGAAAGGACGACCTCCAGCCCGTTCTTGAGAGTGAATCGCGTCCAGGAAAAGGGGAATCCCGGCTCCTCTTGGGGGGCGGAAGAGCCCAGGCTGGCAAGGAAAAAGAGGGAGAGCCACACCCCGACAGATATCTTCGACATCACACTCTTCTTGGCTGTCAGCCTCGATTTTAAAATACCATAAAAGAAAACAAAAATTCAATCTCTGGCCAGCGTTGAAAATTGCCGGCGATTGATATAACATGGCGGTTTATCAAGAGAAAGATTAAAGGAGACCGAGCATGAGTCAAGCCGGAAAGCATCTCTTCACCTCNNTTCACCTCGGAATCGGTGACCGAGGGCCATCCCGATAAGATTTGCGACCAGATCTCTGACTCCGTACTGGACGACCTGGTTGCGCAGGATCCCAAGAGCCGGGTCGCGTGCGAAACCCTGGTGACGACAGGCCTCGTCCTGATCGCCGGAGAAATCACCACCAACGGCTACTGCGATTTCCAGAAACTTGTCCGCAGCGTCGTCCGTGACATTGGCTATACAAAGGCTATCTACGGGTTCGACTACAAAACATGCTGTGTCATCTCGTCCATCCACGAGCAGTCCCCCGATATATCCATGGGAGTGGATGAGAGCACGGAGCACGAGCAGGGCGCCGGAGATCAGGGCATCATGTTCGGCTACGCCTGCCGGGAGACGCCTGAAATGATGCCCCTTCCGATCGTCCTGGCTCACAAGCTCGTTCGCCGCCTCAGCGAGGTCCGCCGCGACAAAACCCTCTCCTATTTGCGGCCGGACGGCAAGTCTCAAGTGACCATCGAGTATGAGGGGGACGAGCCCAAGCGTGTGGATGCCATCGTCCTCGCCGCCCAGCATAATGCCACCGTCAAAATGGAGGACCTCCGGGAGGACCTTAAGCAGCTGGTCGTCCGAAAGGTCATCCCCCTCGCCATGATCGACAAAAAAACAAGGATCATCATCAACGGCACCGGCCGGTTCGAGCAGGGCGGACCCTTGGCCGACACGGGGATGACCGGCCGCAAGATCATCGTCGACACTTATGGCGGAGTGGGAAGCCACGGCGGCGGCTCCTTTTCGGGCAAAGACCCCTCGAAAGTGGACCGCTCCGGGTCCTACACCGCCCGCTACATCGCCAAGAACATCGTCGCCGCCGGCATTGCCGATAAGCTGGAAATGCAGCTGGCCTACGCCATCGGAGTGGCCGAACCCGTGTCGATCATGCTCGACTCATTCGGCACGGCCAAGATCCACGAAGATAAAATCAAGGAGCTGATCCGGGCTCACTTCGCGCTCAAGCCCAAAGCGATGACCAGCGCCCTGAATATGCTCCGACCCATCTACCGCAAGACCGCAGTCTATGGGCACTTTGGCCGCACCGAGCCGGAATTCACCTGGGAAAGGACCGATAAGGCCGACCGCATGCGCCGGGACGCCGGGCTGCGCTGAGGAAAATATGAATCACGATATCAGGGACTTGCGACTGGCCCCCAAGGGGCGGCTCAAGATCGAATGGGCAGCCCGGTTCATGCCCGTGCTCGAGTCCATCAAAAAGAGTTTCACTAGGGATAAACCGCTGCGCGGCATCCGAGTATCGGCCTGCCTGCACGTGACCACGGAGACGGCGAACCTGATGCTCGCCCTGCGCGACGGCGGCGCTCAGCTCGCCCTCTGCGCCAGCAACCCGCTGTCCACCCAGGACGA
>DQHV01000014.1:0-1451 GCA_003524335.1 Candidatus Aminicenantota bacterium
CTGACGACCCTGATCATCGGGTTTTCGCTGGGGGCGTTAGCGTTCCTTTTCGACATGCCCGTCATCGGGCACGAAAAGATCCTGACCCACAGACTGGGAATTCCCTTCATGATGCAAGCCTGGTGGATGTTCTGCCTCTGCANNCGTGATCAGCAGCTGCTGATCACGAGGGGAAAAAGGAGTCTTTGAGATGAGAAGCAAAGCCATGAAAGGTTTCAACTATTTTCAGCCGACGGAGATTTGCTTTGGGAGCGGCCGATTGAGCGAGGTCGGCGCCGCCGTTTCCCGCTGGGGCAAGAGATGCCTGCTCGTGAGTGTCCCGGAATTCCCGGAGTTCTCTTCCCTCTATAAAAGGGTCAAAGACCTTCTCAAGGCACGCGGTGTCGATGTCGCCCACTTCGACGGCGTCATCCCCAATCCGACGACCGCGGTGGTTACGGCCGGGGCCGTGATGGCTAAAGAACACCGGGCCGATGTTGTCCTGGGTCTGGGCGGCGGCTCGAGCATGGATGCGGCCAAGGCTATCGCCGTCGAGGCCACCCATCCCGGGACGGCCTGGGATTATCTTTTTTTTCGGGAGAAACAGCCGACCGCAAGGACCCTTCCGGTCGTGACCGTGACCACGACTTCGGGGACGGGGTCGCAGGTAACTCAAGTGGCGGTAGTCACCAACCTGGCGGAGAAGAACAAATCTGCCCTGTATAATTCCATCCTCTATCCCAAGATCAGCATCGTCGACCCGGAGCTCGTCAGGACGGCCCCCCCTTCCGTCACGGCCTCGACCGGATTCGATGTTTTCGCCCACGCCTTCGAGAGCTATATCAACCCCGCCGGGTCGTACTACACAGACCTGATGGCGCTGGAGGCGATTCGCTTGGTCTCACTCTATCTTCCCAGGGCCGTCGCGGACGGCAGCGACTTGGAAGCGCGCTCCCGGATGGCCTGGGCCGACACTCTGGCCGGCCTGTGTATCGCCAATTCCGGCGTCACCCTGCCGCACGGGATCGGGATGGCCATGGGCGGCCTCTATCCCCA
The DNA here is from genome assembly GCA_003524335.1 of Candidatus Aminicenantota bacterium. GTDB lineage: Bacteria > Acidobacteriota > Aminicenantia > Aminicenantales > UBA8522 > UBA8522. Next base: position 1,036 of record DQHV01000014.1, read on the forward strand.
TGTGGCCCACGGCCGGGCCTTGGCTGCGGTCTATCCGGCCATGATGCGCTTCAGTTACCAGGCGGCCGAACCCGAGTTCGCCGCGGCCGGCCGGATCCTCGATCCGTCCCTGCAACCTCTGAGCGATAGCGAGGCCGCCCGGCGCTCGGGCGAGGCGGTCGACCGGTTTCTCAAGGACATTAACCTGTGGACCCGCCTCGAAGACCTCGGCATCCCCGAGGGCGAGGTCCGCAGGCTGGCGGAAGCGTCGCTCATCCTGCCGGATTATAGGAATCATCCCAGGGTCGCAGATGTGGACGAGGTTTTCGATCTCTTGAATAAGAGCTTCTGCGATGAGCCGGAGAACAAGAGAAAATAGAAAAGGCGGTCTACCATGAAACAGGCTATGCTCGTCGAACCACAAAAAGTGATATTCC
>DQHV01000014.1:1535-6401 GCA_003524335.1 Candidatus Aminicenantota bacterium
TGGCGGTGGACCAGGACCTGGTGGTCAAGCTTCCCGCCGGGATGGACTACGACAGCGGCGCTATGGTCGAGCCGGTCGCCGTCGGCGCTCACGCTGTCGGCCGGCTGGGAAGCGTCGAAGGGAAAAAAGTCCTGGTCCTAGGAGCGGGGCCGATCGGGAACCTAACTGCCCAGGCGGTCAGGGGGCTTGGGGCCGCTGCGGTGGCGATCTCCGACCTCAGCGATTTCCGGCTCGAGGTCGCCCGGGCCTGCGGAATTCCTCACGCCGTCAACCCTGCGAAGCGGGACCTGGCCTCGTCGGTCCGGGAGGCTTTCGGGCCGGACGGGGCGGATGCCATCCTGGAATGTGTCGGCGTGGAGGAGACCGTCGGCCAGGCCATCTCGCTGGCGCGGAAAGGAACGGATATCGTCATCGTCGGCGTGTTCGGTGAGAAGCCGCGGGTCGATATCGGGCTTGTCCAGGACAAGGAGCTCCGGCTGATCGGAACCCTGATGTATAAAGCGGAGGACTATCGGACCGCCATCGACCTCGTCCAGTCCGGCAGAGTCAACCTCAAGCCTCTTATGACCCGACATTTTCCCTTTGAGAAGTATCCGGATGCCTATCACTACATCGAGAAAAACAGGGACCGGACGATGAAGGTCTTGATCGACCTTTAGTCCGGTCATCCTATAAGGGAAGGAGAAAACCATGCGCCTGAGTCGGGTGAAAATCGGAACGGCCCTTCTTTTCCTGGCCGGATCTCTCGCTCTTTCCGCCCAGGACAGGATTAAGATCCATTGGAATTTTGACGAGGTTAAGAACGGGAAAACGCGCGAAGTCCTCGCCGGGATCGGCGATGCGGTGGCGGGAAATTTCCGCCTGGTCCGGGGTATTAAAGGCAAGGCGCTTGTCCTGGACGGATATACGACCTTCGTTTCCCGGGCGGCGGATGCGGTCCCGAAGCTGGGATCCGACTTCACTCTCGAAGCCTGGATCGCCCTCGGAGCCTACCCCTGGAACTGGGCGCCCATCGCCGCCCAGGAAAACACGGTCAGCCTGAAATCCAACCTGGACGCGGCCTGCTGGCCGGAAGACATCACCGTCAACTCCCCCCGGGACGGGTTTTTCTTCGGGATCGGACCTCAGGGCCAGCTCGGGCTTCAGGCCGGCGTAGGCGACTGGGTGGTTTGCCAGACAGAAAAGAAAATCCCCTTGCGAAGGTGGGCTCACGTCGCGGCCACCGTGAGGAAGGGTGAAGGCATCTCCCTTTATATCGACGGAGAGAAAGTGGCAGCGTCACCGCTGGCGGCGCCCTTCCGCCCCGCAGCAGGGGAGGAACTTCGGGTCGGGATGGCCCGGCAGAAGATCGAACCATCCAATCCCGTCCGGCCTTTCGCCACCTTGGCCTGCTGGTACTCCCTGGACGGGATCCTGGACGAACTGCGGATTCATGATCTGGCTCTTCCCGCTCTCGATATCAATAAACGATACGCCGCCGAACGGCCCGATTTCGAGCCCGATCTGCCTCCGCGTGTCCTGCCTTCGGGTCCTGGGGGCCAGGGAACTTTCGGGGCTTCCTACATCCATCTCAAATACTATCCGGAGTGGGATGCCCTGTGGCCNNTTCAACGACGACGACGGCTGCATCGAGCACATGCTCGACCCCCGCTGCCGGTTTTCCCACGTCCGGATCATCGAGAACACCGAAGCCAGGGTGGTGGTCCATTGGCGTTACTGTCCGACCTCGGCCAACGGCCATCATTCTCAGGTCAACCCGACCACGGGGTCGGAAGATTGGGTGGATGAATACCACACCTTCTATCCCGACGCCGTCGGCCTCCGCAAGGTCATCCTCCACACCTGTGGGGAGTTCCTCTGGCCGGAAGAAGTCATCGTCCTCTGTCATCCCGGGCAGAAACCGGAGGATGTGGTCGACCTGGCGGCCATGACGCTCGCCAACCTCAAAGGGCAGAGCCATACTTACAGCTGGTCGGAAACGACTCCCGAAGTGAGGGAAGGCGACAGGTATCTCCATTTCGGCAGCGCCCCGGAAGAAAGGCCGGTGATCATGAGGGTCAACCTGAAGTCGGCGATCAAGCCCTTCCAGGTTTTCGAGACAACCAACCGGTTTTCCATCTTTGCCGGTGAACACCGCAAGGGCTTTTCGCAATTCCCGTGGTGGAACCATTGGCCGGTGGCGCAGATCCCTTCCGACGGACGGTACTGCCAGGCGGCGGACAGGGCCTCGCACTTCTCCCTGGCCTGGGGCGGACCGCCGCCCCACGATGCCGGGGACGGAACCTTCTGGTGGGCGTGGATGTATGGATCGACGAAGGACTCGGCCGAATCGCTCGTCCCGCTGGCGCGTTCCTGGCTGCTGCCTCCAAAGGCGGTGATCAAGGCGGGAAACTCGGAAGCCCGCTACGATATAGCGCAGCGCTGCTACGTGTTCACCTCGAAGGATGGAAGCCCCGAGGGCCTCAGCTTTCGCCTGGAGGCTGGACCCGGCTCACCGGCCGTCAATCCCGCCTTCGTTATCGAGAACTGGGGAGACAGGGATGTCCGCCTTAGGGTTAAGGGGCAGGAAGTTAAGAGGGGGAAAAATTTCCGGTTCGGCCACATCCGGCGGATCAATCAACACGACCTCGTCGTATGGGTACGGCTTAGTTCCGAGCGGCCTGTGACGGTTGAGCTGACACCCGCGGAAAACGATTGAGCGGGGCCGGCGCGCTGCGAAGCCCATTGAGGCAGTCTCCGGCCGGTCCGAATCCTCGCTACTTCTTGGGATAGCCGACCGACTGGGCGAGGGTGATGTGCTGCTCGGGCCGGAGCTTCATGGCCTTAGCCGCGGTCTCCTCGTCGATCAAGCCGCGGACCACGGTACTAAGTCCCTCCGAAGCGCAGAAAAGATAGACGTTCTGGCTGATGAAACCCGTGTGCGTGCCCGAAATGGAGCGCTTGTCTTCGTCCGTCCCCCTGGGGATCTTCGAGTAGTCGGATACATAGACGAGGTTGAGCGGAACGTCTTTGACGAACTCCTGCTTGCCCATGGCAGCGCGGAGGTCCTCGCCGACGATTTTCTTGAGCGCGTGTTCTTTGGAAAGATAGAGGAAGACCCCATCCGCCGTCGCGGCATAGACGTCGATGTCCTGCCAATTAACGGCGCTCGGCGCGGTCCGTTTTCCCGAGTCCGGGCGGTTGATTCCGTCGGCGGCCCAGAGCAGGTTGGAAAGGACCCGAAGGGGGAGCTTTTCGCTCGAGAACTCCCGGCCAGACTGCCGGGCCTTGAGACAGTCCAGAAGCGGCTTTCCTCCCGTCATCTGGGGCGCCGGAAGATTAACCAGGTCAGCGTCTTGTGCGGCCAGCCCCGCGGTCAGGACAAAAACCGAGAGAAGAATTATGAAAAAAACTTTTTTGCCAAAAAACATGATTGCACCTCCAATGTATGATCAAGCCAATGTCTTTTCTTGAGTTGCATAGGGTACTCTGACCGCCCCCAAGGTTCAACCCGGTTTTTTCATTTTTTGTGCCATGGTGAGCACTGGCCACTGGAAGGAGCAGGTTTCTGAGAATCCCACCTTGCCGAATCCGTCTAATCAAAAGACGAGCCCTTCTAGCCTTGACGGCCGAATGCAATAAAGTTACACTATAGTGTAACTTTTCTTGGAGGGAAGAACATGAGGTTTGCGGGAATGAAGGAACTCAAGCAGAAGACCAGGGAGCTCCTCAAGGCAGCTGAGGAAGAGGACATCATCATCACGGCCCATGGGAAACCCACGGCTGTCCTGCATCATGTCGACGCCGACGACCTGGACGATTATCTATTCGAAAACGACCCGGCCTTCAAGCGGAAAATCGAGGAGGCCTGGCGGGAGTATCTTGGGGTCGGCGGAACTCCGATCGAGAAAATTATAGAAGACCTGGAAAAGCGCCGTGTCAGTCAAAAAACTTAGGGTTGTCCTGGCCGGCTCGGCCGAGCGGGATCTGAGGAAATTGGAGCCGGTGCTCGCGCTCGAGCTATGCCGGGATATGGTTTGTTATCTTGAGGCCGGACCCCTGCCCATCGGCAAACTCCGAATCAAGAAGCTCGCGGGATTTTCTCCGCCGCTCTATAGACTCAGGAGCGGGGACTTCCGGGCTTATTATCGAATCAGGGAAGGAGAAGTTGTGGTCCTGGCGATCCGCAATAAAAAGGATAGCGAAAAGTTCCTCAGGAGGATCGAGGGAAAGCGGCGACTCTATAGAAAAGGAGCGAAATAGCCAGCTAACGGGGCAGGGGCGGCTTCATGCCGAGGNNCCTTCCTCTCTACTCCGGCTTCGATGGCGGCCCAGATTTGCCTAAGGTCCCAGCCCGGCTTTCCGCGGAGAACCCAGACCGCCAGGTCAACCGGCCTCTCCGCCCGGATGCAGCCGTGGCTGTAGGCCCGCGCCGCCTTGGCGAAATCCTCCTGGTAGGGTGTGTCGTGAAGGTAGATATCGTACTTATTGGGGAATACGAATTTCAGCCTTCCCAGGATGTTGTCCGTCCCCGGCAACTGGCGGATCAGGAAATCCAGGTTTTTCTCGTTCAGCTTTGCCCAGTTGATCGATGCGGGGTCGATCTCCGCCAACTCCTCTCCCGCTTTTCTGAGGACGACCATCCTATTGTCCTTGAAATAGCACGGGTTCTGGAGGACATAGTTGACCGTCTCCTTCAGGATAACGGGGATGGGGATCGTCCAATCGGGGTTGACGATGAGATGGGTCATCTGGCTAGCGAAATCCGGCGTCTGCCACGCCTCGCTGCCGACCACGACCTTCATGGCCAGTTTCTTGTGTGAGCTCTCAAAAGCCTCGAGCTCGAAATTGGCGACATTTACGTAGATGAACCTTTCCCCGAGGTCA
>DQHV01000365.1 GCA_003524335.1 Candidatus Aminicenantota bacterium
GGAGGACGGCCGCGGCCGGGTGACCGTCGCCTTCGCCGGCGATGTCCCCCATATGGCTCTGCTCAAGCTCAAGTGGTACGAGCAGCCGATGTTCCACTATCTCATTATCGGGCTCTGTGTGCTGCTCTTTGTCATCGCGGCTCTGGGCTGGCCGCTCGCCGCTCTGTCCAGGAAGATCTGTCGACGGAAAGTCGAGGGCAACCCGGCCCCGAAGGCGGCCCGCTGGCTGGCCGGGCTGATGAGCGGCTGCTTCCTTCTCTTCCTGATCCTCCTGGCCGCTTCTCTCAGCAATACGGACGAGGTCATGTTCGGGGTTCCATCGTTGCTCAAGGTCGGCCTAGTCTTCCCGCTTGTCGCGGGGGTTCTGGCCATCGGTGTTGTGGCCTTCACTTTTCTGGCCTGGGTCAAAAAATATTGGTACGGCTGCCGGCGCTTAACCTATACGCTTATTCTTATCGCCGGGGTTGTCTTTCTCTGGGTGCTCTACTTCTATAACCTGCTCGGGTGGCGCCTTTAGTCTCGGGGAGGTCGGGCCGGCGGGCGTTGGCGCAGGGAGGTGGATGCCTTTTCGAGCTTGGAAAAAAAACCTTGACATCGGCCCATAATGTCAATAATGTTGATATAAGATATATCCTATAGGAGTTTCCTTGCAGGGATCTTTCCTCGGCAAGCCGTACGAGCGGCCGGCTACCCTGAGCGAGGCGATCTTTGGCCACCTTAAGAAGATGATCATCGAGGGCCAGCTGAGGCCCGGCCAGAGGCTCATGGAGAAGGAATTCGCCGAGCTCTTCAAAGCCAGCACGACGCCAGTTCGGGAGGCCTTTCAGAAACTCTCGGCCGAAAAGTACATCATCATCAACTCCCGCAAGGATGTCACGGTGGCGACCGTGACCCGGAAAGAAATCGCCGAACTGTTCGAAGTCGTCCGCGTCCTGGATGCGCTGGCGGCGCGGAGGGCGGTTCCCAGCCTGTCCGACGGCGATGTCACGGAGCTCCGTAAGATGACCTCGCGGCTGGGGGACTTCCACCGTCAAAAGAAGGTTTATGAATACGTCGTCGAGAACATGAAGATCCATGACCGGCTGTGGCGGGCCTGCGGAAATGAATACCTCTACCAGTGCCTGTCCACTTCGGCCGAAAAGTACGCTTTCCTGAGCAACCATCTCTTTGCTTTGGGCAAGGGTTCGACCGAGCGTCCGTCCTTTTTCGAGCGGTCCTTCCAGGACCATCTCGACCTGATGGACGCCATCGAGAAACGGGATACCCCCGCCGTGGAGAAAATCCTCCTGTCCCATTGGGGGAAGGGGTTTCTCGGCGAAGCGGAGAATGACGGCGAGGACTTTGAAAGGATATAGAGAAGGAGGTGATGTGGATCGAGGAGTCATATCTGGAACGATAGGCAATAATTCAAGGTCTACAGGCAAGGAGTTGGCCAAGAGCCAACTGGAACAAAAGAGATAGGAGGAGGGGAAAATGTTAGCCTCAATCAGAAAACCGATGTTTGTCTTGGCCTTCCTGGCGCTGGCCATCTTCTTCACCGGGGCCAAGGCCGCGGCCCAGACGACCTCAGTGACTTTGGAAGGCAGAGTGACCGACGAACAGGGCTCGCCCCTGCCCGGAGCTACCGTCGCGGCCAAGAACGTGGAGACGGGCTACGCGAAAAGCGCCACAACAAAAGAGGACGGCCGGTACATCATCTCCGGTCTCCAGGCCGGCCGCTACGAATGCGAAATCAGCATCCCGGGCTTCGCCAAGGAGATCAGGAAGGGCCTGGCTTTTGCAGTAGGAGCCAGGCTGACCATCGACTTTGTCCTGAAACAAACAACCATCGAGGAGGAGGTCACCATCACGGCCCAATCCCCGGTCGTGGAGACGACCAAGTCCGAAATCAGCGGAGTTGTCGACCGGATCAAGATCGACTCTCTCCCTCTCCTGGACCGGGATTTCGCCGCCCTGACCTTAATTAAAGCCGGCGTCGCCTCCGAGTACGGCGATATCCGGTCGAACGCCCAGCCCTACGGCAGTGAAGACATCCTGACCGACGGCGTCTCCAACGAGTGGGTCGGCCGGAACACGGTCAACATGGCGATCCCGGCGGACGCCATCCAGGAGTTCCGGGTCATGACCAACCAGTACGAGGCCGAATACGGGAATGCCAGCGGCATGGTCCGCAGCGCCCTGACGCGGTCGGGGACAAACGCGTTCCGGGGAAGGGCCGCCTTCTTTTACCGGGACGAGCTTTTCGACAACGTGAACTACTTCGTCAACCATGAGAAATACGATGGCCCGGAGCTGAGCAAGGATGAGTATGAAAAGGCGCCCTTCTCGCACTACAACTGGTCCGGCAACATCGGTGGGCCGATCAAAAAGGACAAGGCCCATTTCTTCCTTCTCTATGAAGGGACGACCCACAAAGAGTACTACACGATCACCTCGCCCTTGGTGGAGAAGGAGACGCTGCCCTGGGATTCGTCCAATAACCAACTGTTGTTCAAGCTGAACTATCAACTCAGCGAGAAAAACAACTTCTCCTTCCGCTATGGGCTGAACCGTCCCCGGCAGAATGACGTCGGCGCAGGCGGAGTGTTTACCAAGACGATGGCCTATGATAACCGTGAAATCGCCCATGACGTGCAGTTCAACTGGACGAACTATCCCTCCGACAACACGATGAACGAAGTCCGGGTTTTTTATTCCTACCAGTCCTACTCGTCGCACTCCGCATATGATGATAACGCCTATACGATCCAGCGCCCTTCCGGCTATTTCGGCAAATATCCCAATATCCCCCAGGAAGTCCCCACCACGCGGTATCAGCTTGTCGAGAATTTCTCCCTCTTCCTGGGCAACCACAGCCTGAAGTTCGGAGTCGATGCCTCTCGGGTTCGTTCGACCGGGTTTGTCGACCAGTATGTCCCGGGATTCTACATTTTTGACACGGACGAACCGTTCGACCCGGCGAACTTCTTTACCTATCCCTTCCTGCTGGTCAAGTCGCCCAAGAGGGCTGATATCGATAGTCCCTACTGGGAGGTCGGTGCCTTCGTTCAGGATTCGTGGAGGGTGACGCCGCGGCTGACCTTGAACTACGGCCTGAGGTATAACTACTACCAGGTCCAGTTCCTGGACATAGACACATCTAACCTCCGGCATTTCAACCCCCGCTTCGGGTTCAGCTGGGACCCCATCGGAGACGGCCGGACCGTGATCAGGGGAGGTATCGGAACATATTCCCAGAACCCCCAGCTCAACCTCGGGCTCTTGGTGGGTATCATGGACCAGTTGGTCATTCAATACCTTTTCTACCCCGGCTACCCGAACCCCAACGTTCCCAATCCTTTCCTTCCGCCGATTCCCCCGATGGACGTCCCACTCAGCAAGTACCAGGGTGAGCCCAATATGATCGCACCCTACACGGTTCAGACGACGCTGGGGTTCCAGAGGGAGTTCGTGACCGACCTGTCGATCGGGTTCGACCTGGTCTGGTCTAAGGGACAGAAGCTAAGCCGCATCGAAAATGACAACGCGATTATCCCTGGAACCCGTTTCCTTCGTCCGGACATGACCAAGGCCGATATTTTTGTCTTTCGGATGGCGGGCAAGAGTGATTACAAGGGCCTCTATGTCACGGTTTCCAAGCGGTACTCCCACGGCTGGTCCCTGGACATCGCCTACACTCTCTCCAAAGGCATGGCCGACGTTGAAACAGAGCAGACCGAGCCCTTCAGCTATGACCCGGACGGCTGGGACAGGATGTACGGGCCCACGGATTTCGACGCCCGGCACCGCCTGGCGGTCATGGGGATTCTTGACCTTCCCTGGGGCTTTCAGTTTAGCGGCCTGGGATACTACCGGTCGGCGATTCCCTGGACGCCGTTCTATTTGACCGACGTGAACCTCGACAGCCTACCGTCTGACATGGAGCCGGGCAAAAACCGGAATTCCCGCCGGGGTTTTGACCAGCTCTTTCTTAACTTGAGGCTCTCTAAGTACTTTAATATCGAGCGCCTCCGCCTCCAAATTTTTGCCGAGGTTTACAACCTTTCGAACAAGGCCAATTTCGGGAGCGTCTTTGACCGGATCGACACTCCGGACTTCGGCAAGCCGACGACAGCCGGCGACCCCCGCCGCTTCCAGCTTGGAGCGAGGTTCGATTTCTGAGCCCTCAATTGATTTCTGGATTGTGAGGGGAGCCGTCCCGGGCTCCCCTCTTTTTCCATCGCCGGGAGGAAGGATTCTGCGCTCTGACTTGTGCTATATTGGTCTCTTGAATTCACCCATTCCATGGAGTCGGCCATGAGAAAAAAAGCCGCGATCCTGAGTCCACTCTTAGTCCTCAGCCTCGCCTTCCCGCTGCTCTTGTCCCCCTCGTTAAGCTTCGCTCAAGAGACTGCTGTTCAGGGCGTTGTGACCGATGAAGCGGGGAAACCGGTCAAGGATGCCCGGCTGACTTTGATCGACCCGGAGAGGGGGCTTAAGTTTGTCCTCAAGACGGATAAAAACGGCAAGTTCATAAAGGTGGGGATTCCGCCGGCGACCTATAAGGTCACCGTTGAGTCTGAAGGATTCCTGAATCTCGAGTCCGAGGCCAGGGTCCGCTTCGGGATGAGAGAAAACCTGGAGATCAAGCTCAAGAGGCCGCTGGCAGTGCCGGGCAAAGACGAAGATATGACCGCGGGTTCCGACCTGTTCAAAGCCGGAAAATTCGACGAAGCCATCGAACGCTTCAAAAAAGTCATCGACAAGTTCCCCTCCAACTACGAGGGCTATTTCAACCTGGGCTTAAGCTACTTGAAGAAGAAAGAAGTCGATCAGGCCATCACGGCTCTTGAGAAAGCGGCCGAGATCAACCCCCAGTCCCACGAGTCGCTGTTTGCGCTGGGAGAATGCAATTTCGTCAAAGGCGACAGTGAGAAAGCCCTGGAGAGCTTTTCCCGGGCGATCGCCATCAATCCCGAAAGCCCGCTGGCTCATTACAACCTCGGGCTGGTCTTCTACAGGTTAGGAAAGAATGAAGAGGCTCTGGCCGCTTTCGAAAAATCGATCGCGCTCAAACCCGATAATGCCTCGGCCCACTACCAGGCCGGGCTGGCCGCGATTAGACTCCAGAATTTCGACAAGGCGCTCAAGTCCTTCCGGGAGTTCCTCAGGCTGGAGCCGAATGCTCCGGAAGCCGCCCAGGTCAAAACGATGATCGAAGAGCTCGAAAAACAGATAAAATAGGAACATGAAGGGAAAAGGTCCAGTTTTCATCCCTTGTCTGACACTCATTGCAGCCTGCTTCTTTGTCGGAGACGCGGCGGCTTTCAGGAATCGGAGGAGCGAGGCAGCGCAGGCCAAAGAGCCGTTAAGTGAGGCGTCAAAGCAATGGTTGGAAGAGGTCGTTTCTTACATCATCACACCTCGGGAAAAGGATGTATTTATCAACCTGCCGACGGAATTGGACCGCGGACAGTTCATCGAGACCTTCTGGAAAAAACGCGATCCCAACCCGCAGACGGCGGAGAACGAGTTCAAGCTTGAGTACTACCGCCGGATCGCCCTGGCTAACAAGTTTTTCGGGACGGGAGGCATTCCCGGCTGGCGGACGGACCGCGGCCGCTTCTACATCCTTCTCGGCCCGCCCAAAGAGATAGAGAGAGACCTTACCTCCTCCGTATCGGCCCTGACCATGTCCCAGGGCCCAAAGGAGACATGGCAATACTGGGACCTCCCCAACCCGAAGCTACCCTATAATCTAGAATTTGTGTTTGTCGATAAGTTCGGGACCGGGAACTACGTCCTCGAGCAAACGCTGAGGATGGACCAGGGAAGGAATGAAGCCTTCGACCCGAACGACCTCACGTTTCAATTCGACTACCTAGAAAACGTCGCCGAAGCCATGAAGAACCCGTTTGAGAACCTGGAAAAGCTCAAGGGGGTCATCACGACCCAGGTGACGTATAACCTCATTCCGTTCCAGTATGGGCTCTTTTCTTTCAAGGGGATGGAGAAAAAGGCGTTGGTTCCCCTTGTCGTTTCGATCCCCTATGCCTCTCTCCCTACGAAACGGAGCGGCTTCGACTATTTCTTCTCGCTCAACCTGACGGTCAACGTGAGCAACACCCCGGGACAGGTCGTCTTCGAGGCCAGTAAGGACCTCAACTTCAAGAAGACGGCGACGGAGTTGGCTGGACTTCTGGACACTTCTTTTAGGTTCCAGACCTTTCTTTCCCTCGAACCGGGAGATTACAGACTCCATCTCCTGATCCTCGATAACTACAGCGGCAAGATCGGGACTTCTCATCAGCCGGTTTCGGTCCCCGATCTTTCAGCCGACGGTCCGGCCATGAGTGACATTGTCCTGTCCACGGAAGATGCCCGACCAGAAGGCCGGTCTGAGGGTAAAACGGAAGGCCTCGGGACTGCGGTCTCTCGTGCCAACACAGAGAGGGTTTTCCGGGCCGGAGATGAGATGAGTGTATTTTTTGAAGTCTACAACTTAAGCCTTAACGAGACCACAGGCTTGAACAGAGTGAAGGCCGAGTATGTTTTTATCCAGGCCGGCAAAACCCTGGCCCGGATTCCGGCGCCGCCGATCGAGCCTTCGGCCCAAAAAGACTGCCGCTTCCGGACTTCATTCCTCCTGAAGAGCTTCGAGCCTGGGGATTATGTTTTGCGGGCCGCTGTCACCGATGAAAACTCGGGACGGTCCGTCTCCAGGGAGATTCCCTTTACCATTGTTGCTCCGAAACAGCCGGGGTCAACTCCATGATCGAAAGTCAGGGAGGCGGATCCCATAAAGTTTGAACCCGGCTCCGTTTTTTTCGTATATCTGGGTAATGCTATTTTGTTGGAGGTGCTTGTTGTTTAAAAAACGGTTTGATTTTCTTGCTGTCACTGTCCTTATCGTCTTCCTGGCGCTGCCCGCTCTCGGCTCCAAGCCGGCCGATCCCAAGGCGCAGCTCAAGGGATTTCCCGAGTTCGTCGCCAAAGCCATGGCCGAATGNNCAAGGCCATGGCCGAATGGAAGGTTCCCGGGATGGCTGTGGCCGTCATCAAGGACGGAAAAGTCATACTGTGCGAAGGCTTCGGTTTGAGGGACGTGAAGAATGGCTTGAAGGTCACTCCCCAGACCGTCTTCGCCATCGGGTCGTCATCCAAGGCCTTCACCGCCACCACGATGGGTATCCTGGTGGATGACGGAAAGGTCGAATGGGATAAGCCGGTCCGGGAATACCTGCCGACGTTCAAGCTTTGGGAAGACTTCGCCACGGAGAAAATGACCCCGCGGGACCTGCTCTGCCACCGCTCCGGACTGCCCCGGCACGAAGCCATGTGGTACGGTTCTCCCTTTTCCCGAACCGAGATCTTAGACCGGCTCCGCTACCTCGAGCCGAACCAGGGGTTCCGGGCCGTCTGGCAATACCAGAACCTGATGTTCCTGACCGCCGGCCACCTCGTGGGCGTGCTCAGCCAGTCNNGACAAGGTGGAGGAGATCCCTTACCGGAATATCGACACCATCGGCCCGGCGGGGTCGATCAATTCCAATGCCGTGGACATGGCCAATTGGGTGATCCTGAACCTCAACAAGGGGAAGTTCGGCGACAAGCCCGTCGTGTCCGAGGCAGCTATGGCCCAGATCCAAACTCCCCAGATGGTCGTCCGGGATCCGATCTTCCTTCTTCTGTCCAATTTCCCGGAGATCTACTACCCGAGCTATGGCCTTGGCTGGTTCATCACTTCTTACCGCGGGCACACCGTGCTCCACCACGGCGGCAACATCGA
>DQHV01000176.1 GCA_003524335.1 Candidatus Aminicenantota bacterium
CGTCCTGGCCGGCGGTCAAGGTAGCCCACGAGAGCGTCCTCGATCAAGCTGGACAGGGCACGCTTCTCGAGCGCGGCCCTCTGCTTGGCGCCGGACAGGAGGTCCTCGTCAATGATCGTGCCGATTTTCTTTTTCACGACTTGGCTCATGCCTCATTGGACGCTCGGTCAACCCTGGATTTCTCAGGGGACTCCGACATCTCCACGAGAAGCAAAATAATAATGGCACTTTCTTGCATTCTTGTCAATAGGCATCTAGATTTCTAGGTATTATCAAGATTGACTTCTGCAAGGAGGAAACTGCCAAACTGTGCCGGTACTTNNTAAAATGATCTTTTTCATCGGGCGCCAGCCGGACCTCACTCCGCTCCGGAGGGATAATGACGAGCCCCGCGCCGCGCACTTCCAGGCCGAAACGCAGGTTCAGCTCTTCATTGAAATAGGCGCCGGCAAATTCTTTGAGTTCCTCTGGCGTCGGCTTCACCAGCACGACTTTCGGGGCGATTTGCTCGGCTCCACCCTGTTTCCAGATGAACTGTTGAACCTTGCCCCCCTTGTCCTTTTGAAAGGTGATCCGGGCCCCGACGATATCCAAGAGGAATTCGGTTTCAGACAGGGCGGTCAGGGCGAATTTCTGCCCGGGAACGCTCAAATAGAGCTGGTCGCCCGTGCGGCCGATGGTAAGGACCTGGCCAGGCCCTAAACGGTAATCCCCCGCGTACTGGTCCAGTAATGCGGGATTCACCTTGACGCTCGTCTTGGCCGTGGCCGGCGGACTCACCTTCACCGGTGGAGCGGCGGGTGCCGGCAGATAGATATCGATGATGTCCTGGGCAAATCCATCGACAGAAGTATAGTCCCAATTGGCCAGGACGGCGAAGCCGAACTTCTGGTCGGGAAAGCAAACCAAGTTCACTCCGGAACCGGCCCAATTTCCCGTCTGCGAGACTAGCCGCCGGCCTGATCGGGTTTCAATGCTCAAGCCATAGCCGAAAGCCGAGCTCTGGCCGCTGTTGAGCTTACCGGCTATGAACATCTTGGCGAAAATTTCCGGGCCGCCCACCCTGCCGTTATCAAGGTTCAACAGCCACTTGGCCAGGTCGGAGATCGAAGTGAAAAGCGAATGCGATCCGGTGAGAGATAAGTTATCGATGCTTTTCAAGTATTCCTTGCGCGTATAGTTATAGCTGAGAGCCTGGTCGTCAAGGATCGAGCGACAGTTGTCGCGAAACTGGGTCCTGGTCATCTTCAGCGGCTTGAAAATGTTCTCCCAAGTCCAGTCGGAGAAGGGCTGGCCCGTGACACGCCTGATCGTCTCTGCCAGTAGATCATAGTTGGTATTGGAGTATTGGGAGCGGTCGCCGGGGGGAAAGATGAGCTCCTTTTGGGCTTTGACGATCCTCAGGACCTTCTCCAAGGTGACCTCCTCGTTGTCCCGACCTGTCAGTTGGAGCACGGGAAGCCAGTCCCGCAGCCCGCTGCTGTGGAAGAGCAGATGACGCAATTGGATCGGAGTGCCGAAGTCGGGGATCTCGGGGATGAACTTGTGGACATTATCGTCCAGATTCAGCTTGCCCTGATTTTCCAGCATGGCAATGGCTTGTCCGACAAACGGCTGGGCGAGGGTGGCGGTGTTGAAGACCGAATTCGGGGTTATGGCCACGCCGTGCTCCTGGCAGGCCAGGCCGAAGACTTTCTGATAAACCACCTGTCCTTCTTTGACCACGACGACGGCAAAGCCGGGCTGGTCCAGGCGGTTCCAAAAATCGAACAGTTTGTCCATTTGTTCGCCCGGCGTCAAAGGCCTTACTTTTTGAGCGTCGCTTTGGCCCTGGGCGAAAAGCGGAAGGATGGTCAAGACCATCGCGATCCAGTAGCCCACTTTTTTCATGAGTCCCTCCCAGGTAAGGAATGTTCGACAGGAATCAGGTTCAAAATGAATTCTCCCGTCATTCTAAAGAAAGATGAGCCGATTATCAATACGGACGCCGCTTTGAATTCCTATTCGTATTTTGTTACCATGACAGACGAAAGAGGAGAATCGCTTTGCCCAGGACACAACGTCGCAACCCCAGCACCCCTTTTATCGTATTCATGGTAATGATCGTGTGTCTGAGGATGATCGCCATGTCGGAGACCGTCAGCGAATTTAACAAGATCTTGCCGGAAACGATCGACGGCTGGAAAAAAGCCGGGCCGCCCGGTCTGTACACGCCCGAGACCCTGTCAACCTACATCGATGGCGGAGCCGAGCTTTATCTGTCCTACAACTTCAAGACCGCCCTGTCGCTGAAGTACAAAGACTCGGCCGAGAACGAGATCGCCGTGGATATCTTCGACATGGGCACGTCCTATGACGCCTTCGGCGTTTTCGCCCATTCGCGGGAGACGATCGAGACCGGCTTCGGCCAGGGCAGCGAGTACGCCGCCGGCTTGCTGACCTTCTGGAAAGACCGCTACTATGTCTCCATCCTGGCCTATCCGGAAACAGCAGCCAAAAAGGACGTCGTCTTCAAGCTGGGCCGGGTGATCGCCGGCGCGATCCAGGTCGAGGGCCCCTTGCCGCCCATCCTCGGCCTTCTCCCGGCGGAAAACCTGCTGCCCGAATCCGTGCACTATTTCCACCACTATATCTGGCTGAACAGTTTTTATTTCGTTTCCAACGAGAACGTGTTGAACATCGGTAGCGACACGCCCGCCGCTCTGGCCAAATACCGGCAGGAGGGCTGGACCTTTTTCCTGCTGCTTGTTCGCTACCCGGATGCGGTCCGGGCCGAAGCCGCCGCCGTCCAATTCCGGCAAAAAGTGCTCGGCGGTGCGGCGGAGGGGATGCGCGCGCTGAAGGAGGGCCGCTGGACCGGACTCCAGTGCCATGGCGATCTGGTCAGCGCTGTTTTCAACGCCCCGGATACGGAAACCGTCCGGGCGATCTTGGCTAAAATCAAGGAATGAAACGGAGGGAAAGATGAAATCCAGACGACCGATCAGCCGTCGGCAATTCATCAAGAGCGCTTCGGCCGCCGCCTTGTTCACCCCCCTGCTGTTTTCCGGCCAGGAGCGCACGGCTTCCCTTGGGTCCGGCAAGAGCCGTGTCATCCTGGTGCGCGATCCCAATGTCCTGGACGAGAACGGCTTGCCCCGACAAGCCGTGGTGCAGGAGATGCTCGATACCGGCCTCAAGGCTTTGACCGGCCAGCCCGATCCGCAGAGCGCCTGGAAGACGCTCATCAAGCCTGCCGATATCGTCGGCATCAAGAACAACCGCTGGCCCTATCTGCGCACGACGGCCGAGGTAGAAAACGCCATCAAGAAGCGGATCATGGAGGTCGGCGTCAAGGAGACTAACATCAGCGTCGATGACCTGGGCGTCCTGCAGAACCCGATCTTCCAGAAGGCGACGGCCCTGATCAACGCCCGGCCGATGCGCTCCCACCATTGGTCGGGGGTCGGCTCATTGATCAAAAACTACATCATGTTCATTCCCGAGCCGATCTCCATCCATCCCGACTCCTGTGCCGACCTGGCCTCGATCTGGGACCTGCCGGTGGTCAAGGGCAAGACCCGCTTGAACGTCCTGGTGATGTTCACCCCCCAATTCCACAGCTTCGGACCCCACAGCTTCAATCCCAAATATGTCTGGAAATACTACGGCCTGCTGCTGGGATTCGACCCGGTGGCCGTGGATTCCACCGGACTGCGCATCATCGAGGCCATCCGGAGGGAATATTTCGGCGACGATCGCCCGCTTAACCCCCCGGCCAAGCACATCGCCATCGCCGACACCAAATACCATCTCGGCACCGCGGACCCGGAAAAGATCGAGCTGGTCAAGATCGGCTACGACACGGGCATTTTCGTCTAGACTGCGCCGCGCTCGAACGGCTGGGGTGAAGACAGAAGGGTAGAGCTTTAACAGAATTGGGTTTGATGACTGATTTCGAGAAACATCTTCGCGATTACTTTCCCTTCGGGCTGCCGGTTTCCGCCGGTACTGCCGACTGGCTGGGCCTGGCCGCGATTCTAAAAGAAGCCGGCCCGCATTCGCCGTCCGACACCCAGCTTTTGCGTCAACTCGCGGCCCGGTTCAACATGCAGTGCGCCTCGAGTGCGCCTGCACTCAACCCGATCTCGCCGGGACAGCTCATTACGGCAGGGATGATCGTCGAGCTCCTGCGCTTTGTGGCACTGATCTACTGTCACCAGCAGAACCCGGGTTCGCTCGGAAAAGGCCTGGGCTGGACGGCGGCCCAGAAAGGCGCTGAGTTGATCTTAAAGCCGACCCATGCTTTTGCCGAATTCTTCCCGCCTCGTCAGGTCATACTTGAACAGGAGGACCAATCCGCTTATCTGGATGGCCAATCGGAGCTTGCTCCCCGCCGTGAACAGGTTGCGATGGAGTCAGTTCTGCTGATACTCGCGATGAAAAACCCGGCCTTCAAGCCGTTCCGGGCACTTTATGACGATGCTCAACTTCGTAAAGCCGCGCCATATCGCGAGCTCGCCGACTCCCTCGCTGATTTCTTCGAGACTCAGCCGCCGGTAGCGGAGATCGGAGCCAGCCTTTTCAGGACTCTCCTGGCGCCGATGGAGGATTCCCCTGATTCGCTGGAAGGACAACTGGAGTTCATCCGCAAGCATTGGGCGAAGCTCTTGCCGGCATCGTTACTCGAGAAAATACTGTTAGTTGGCGATATCTTACGGGAAGAGCGATACCAACGCGGATTCAGCCAGGGCTCGACCGAGATACTGCGATTTGGCAAGGCCGGCAGGGTCGATGTCGGCTACCCCGAGGTGGAAGCCTTCAGCCGCGATGCCGACTGGATGTCCAACGTCGTGCTGATTGCCAAGAGCACCTACGTCTGGCTCGACCAGTTGTCGAGGAAATACCAGCGTCCCATTCATCATCTGAACGACATCCCCGATGAAGAGCTCGATCGGCTGCGTCGCTGGGGTTTCACCGGCCTGTGGCTGATCGGAGTCTGGGAACGCTCACCCGCCTCCCAGACAATCAAGCAGATCATGGGCAATCCCGAGGCGATGGCGTCGGCCTACTCTCTCCATGATTACAGCATTGCCAATGATCTGGGTGGTGACGCCGCTTACGAGAACCTGAAGGAGCGTGCCTGGAAGCGGGGGATCCGCCTTTCTGCGGATATGGTTCCCAATCATATGGGGATCTTCTCACGCTGGGTCGTGGAGCATCCGCACTGGTTTATTCAGATGCCCTACCCGCCGTTTCCGGCATATCAGTTCACCGGAGCTAACCTCTCCGACGATTCTCGCGTCGTGCTGCAGATTGAGGACGGATACTGGCAGCATCGCGATGCGGCGGTCGTATTCAAGCGAATCGACACCGCAACCGGTGAGGTGCGCTACATCTACCACGGCAATGACGGCACCAATATGCCCTGGAACGACACGGCGCAGTTGAATTTCCTGCTGCCGGAGGTCAGGGAGGCGGTCATCCAAACCATCCTCCACGTCGCCCGCGAGTTTCCGATTATTCGCTTTGACGCGGCCATGACGCTGGCCAAGCGTCATTACCAGCGCCTCTGGTACCCGCAGCCGGGTGATGGGGGCGCCGTTCCCTCACGCGCCGAACACGGTCTGACCAAGGACGAGTTTGACGCGCAGATTCCGAAGGAATTCTGGCGCGAGGTGGTCGATCGCATCAAGGAAGAACTGCCGGAGACTCTCCTTTTAGCCGAGGCTTTCTGGCTGATGGAGGGTTACTTCGTGCGCACTCTCGGGATGCACCGGGTCTACAATAGCGCCTTCATGAACATGCTCAAGATGGAGGAGAATTCCAAGTACCGCCAGACGGTGAAGAATGTTCTGGAGTTCAGTCCGGAGGTCCTGAAGCGCTTCGTGAACTTCATGAATAATCCCGACGAACGCACGGCGGTTGAACAGTTCGGCAAGGGCGACAAGTATTTCGGCGTCGCCATGATGCTGGTCACAATGCCCGGACTTCCCATGATCGGACATGGACAGGTCGAAGGCTTTGTCGAAAAATACGGGATGGAATATCGTCGTGCCTATTGGGATGAACAGGTCGATGAAGAAATGGTGCGACGTCACGAGGCGGAGATATTCCCGCTGATGCGCAAGCGCCATCTTTTCTCGGGTGCGACGAATTTTGCCCTCTACGATTTCCGCACTCCGCAAGGCGGAGTGGATGAGAACGTCTTTGTCTTTTCGAATCGCGCCGGCGATGAGCGGGCCGTTATTATTTACAACAATTCTTACAATACGACCCGGGGCTGGATACATACCTCGACGGCGATCAATGCGGCCTCTGCTGATAGTCCCCATTTGGTGCGCAAATCGCTGACGGAAGCGCTGGCCCTTCGGACCGGAGAGGCCGACCTGTACATTTTCCGCGATTACCGCACCCAGTTAGAGTATATCCGCTCGGGCCGGCAATTGACCACAGAAGGGCTTTTCGCGGAGTTGAGCGGCTACCAGTACCTGGCCTTTCTCGACTGGCGTGAAATTCACGACTATGATGGGTCGTGGCGTCGGCTGATGCATCAGCTTAACGGCGCGGGAACGCCCAACATTGACGATTCGCATCGAGAACTCGAGCTGCAGCCGGTGCTCGGACCACTGCGGTCGGTTGTCAATCCGGAATCTCTGCGGGCAGTCAATGACAGGGCGATCACCGATGATCTTAGGGAGGCCATGCCCCCGGACGTTTTCGTAGAAGCGGTTACCCGCTTCCTGGGAGGCAGCGTCATTAAGTCGGCGGGAGCAGACGCTTTGTCGCGCTCAAAATCGAAGACCGCTTCCTCGGCTGTCTCGTCAGCGGTTCGTGTCTCGAAGCCCCCGGCAGACTGGGTGCGTTTTATCGGCGAAGAGAAGCTTCTGGCGCCGGTACTGGTTGCCGGGGTGCTGGAGGAGGCGTGCCGTCTCAAGAAAAGCGACGATCAACGCGTTTATCTCGAGATCGCGTTTGACCGGCTCGAAAACTGGCATCTGCGCAAGGCCGTCGCTGGAGCGTTTGCGGAGTATCATCACGACGAATATCGCGGCTCTCTTGATAGCCTTCTGGTCGCGGTGCTGGTGACCTCGGAAAATATCCTCAGTTCGTCAGGAGCTGTTCCGGACTGGCTATTCGACAATCCCTATCTCAAGCAATGGCTGGCCGTGAATGTTCATCAGGACATTGAGTGGTTCAGCAAGGAAGGCTGGGATCGATTGATTCGCGCCTATTGTGTGCAGGCGCAGCTGAGGCTTCCTCAAGACGAACGTGGCGATAACGAGAGCTTCATGATTCTGCTCGAGCGGGCCCGGTATCTTATCGCCGCGGGCGAACAATCAGGCTACCAGTTTGCCCGTCTCAAAGATCTGCTTGGCGACAAAAACGGTACCAAGGCGACCGGATAAAGCGGATCTTCTACGTTTCCTAAAACGGTTTTAATGTTCGTGATTTTCTCAGATATCCATTTCCCTTCAATTCATTTTTTCTTCCTGAACGTGACCTCTGGATACTCGGCGGAGGGAGCCTTGAGGAGGTCGCTTCTCTCGCCCTGCAGGTACTTGTCGAAGAACGCCAAGGTATAGGCAGTGATAATATCGTGGGCCCGGTGGGCGTCGAGCTCGGCAGGATTCTTGGGAAAAAAGAGTAAGAAGTCTGAGAAATGCCCGTGCTGTGTCTTGGCGATCGTGACTCCGTACCAATCATTGGTCGAATGCTCCAACAGGGAACGGTCCTGCGATTGGGTCATCTCAATCAGCTCTTTCATGACAGAATTGTCCTCCGGCTTGGGCGCTTTGTCCTCATTGCCGTGGTGCATCAGCATCACTGGACGAGAGGTGCCCGTCTTCCACGCATCGCCAAAGAGCTGTCCATCCTGATCGACAACGGCCTTCACCCGCCGGTCGTCCTTGCTCATCTGGACGCAAGTCGTCCCGCCGAATGACCAGCCCATCATGCCGATCCGCTTAAGGTCGAGTCGTTTATAGAACAGCTGGCCCGGCGTTTTGTCGAGCTCGGCAATCTTGTCCAGGGTAAAAGACGCATCGGCCAGCCAGGTCGGGAAGACATCTTTTTCGAGCCAGGCCCAGTTATTGAGCACGTCATCACGGAAATGACCCGTCTCCTTGGGAGCGAGCATCGTATCGGCCAGGAAGCTATAGCCGTCTGAATCAGTAGGGCGGGACCGGGCGTGCGACGACTGGCAACCAGAAGAGCGCCCGCGGACGCTTAGTGGACCTCGCGGGTCACCCAGATCAAGCGCAGGACCGGCACGACGTCGCGTTCGAAGACACGGACGGCCTCCAGGCCCAGCCGCCTGAGGACGACGGCCGATCACGGGACGGCGGGCAGGATATACCGCGGTTTTTCTGAAACGG
>DQHV01000032.1 GCA_003524335.1 Candidatus Aminicenantota bacterium
TCAAAACCGGCCTGGCCGCGAGGCCCAACCGAGGGGATGCTAAATATATTTTGCGGCGACCAGCGCCAACGCTTCAGGGAGTCGAGCCCATGAAGAAGGCGAGAACAAGGCCGGGACTGCTCGCGGCCACCCGTGGAAGATAGGCCCTTAAGGCCCCTTTCTACAAGGGGAACAGGTCCGAAGGATTACGGCTGGAGGTATAGGTATCCCATCTCGCCTTCGCCGGGATGCTCTTCGTATAGCCGGCAACATCCGGCCCTACGGCGGGCCAGTCGAGGGATCCGAACCAGGAAGGCCTGGATTCGAGGTACAGAGAATCCGGCAGCTCATGCCCTGACGGCGCGTCCCAGACGACCGACCTGGTGTAATAATCGTAATTGCCGTTTCTGAACAGAGTGTTCTTGTTATCGTTGTTCGGGAAAGTCGCCGTCCAATTCGTCCATGTCGTGGCCGGCGTATAGCTGGTGTTGCCGTCGTTCGGGTATTCGAGCTTGTAGACGCAACTGACCGTGTTGCTCTGGGCTCCGGTCAACTCATAAGCATTGAGGGAATAGGACGAATCCCCGATGACGTTGCCGACGACCGAATGGTAATAGCTCGCCCTGGCCAGGTTGATCAGCCAACGATACACCGTGTTGCCGTCCGGATTGGTCCCGTGGAAGTTATTCCTGAATAACATCTGATGGGACGTGCTGCCGTGGTAACCGTCGTTCTCCCATTCCGGCAATATGTTCCCCTCATAGAGGGTCATCAGGCCGTGGGCGCCGTGATTGCAGTTGGCCCCGTATCCAACCCAGCTGCTATCTCCCCTATTGATCCGGTAAGCATAGTTATAGCTGACCACGTTGCCGGATGTGCAGGAGCCGATGATGGGCGTGGCCGTATTATTGAAGACGTTGTCTTCCATCAGGCTATAACACGAGTCGTAATACAGATAAACGCCATATCCGTCATTCTGACCGGGGAAACCGTAGCAGTCATGAATATAGCTCCCCCGGATTTCCGTCTGCAACGCGCGAGTTACCCTGACCATCGCCATCGACCCGGAATAGCCCGTCACTTCAACATTCTTGGCCCAGCACCTGTCGCTTTCATAAAAATATAGTCCCAGATCTGCGGACCCTCTGATCGTGAGATTTTCGACTCCGGCCAACGCAACGACATCCGAGCTGCTCTTGAACCTCGCCTGCGGCGTCAGCCCCGCTGAAAACCCATGGACGTTCGGCGGAGTGAACGAAATCGTGTTGCCGTTGATCGCCGTGATCCGAGCCAGAAAAGTATGCACCCGGGAGTCGTATGTCGGCCTGTGCCACATCAAGTCATAATCNNGGCCGCCGACCGTGCAGGCAGCCGGCGGGGTCGTGGCCAGGACGAGGCTCGTTGCGCCCTTGGCGATTCCGCCACTGACGTTGTATCTCGGGGCGCTGTAGAGCGTAGAACTCCCCAACTGAACGGAATTCGACACACTTGACATGAGCACGGTCGAACCGGCGCCCGCTCCACGAAGAGACACGCCGGACTTCATGGCAATCTGACCGTTCACCCGATATGTTCCAGCCGGCAAATAGATCGCCCGGCCGGCCGGGCAGGCGTCTATGGCCGCCTGGATCCCGGGACGGCTGTCCGTCGACTGGTTGGGATAGACGCTGTACGCCGGCGGCGCGCAGGTCACTCCGACCGGGTATTGCGGGATGCCCTTGACGCCATTCACCCAAACGCCCGCTTGGCTCCAGTCGATCATCCGGTCAGCGGGGATCGCCGTGGTGGCCTGTCTCACGGTCAGGGCGTGGCTGATGCTATCGGAGCTTGAACCGTTGGAGGAGNNGGAGGAGATGAGCGTTACCGTGTAGGTCCCTACTGAGGAGAATGAATGGGAGGGATTCCGGGATGTGCTTGTCGTACCGTCCCCGAAGTTCCACGACCAGGTGGTCGGGTTCCCCGCGGACGTATCCGTGAATTGCACCGCATTCCCCGCGATCGGGGATGATGGGCTGAATACAAAGGAAGCCGCCAACGCGGCCGCGGGGGTTACGGTGAGAACCCGGCTGGTGCTGTTTTGACCAGCCGCATTCATGACCGTGAGAGTGACGGAATAAGATCCGGCCGCCCCATAGGCATGGCTCGGATTCCGAACCGTGCTCGTCGTCCCGTCGCCGAAGGCCCACTGCCATAGGGTCGGGCTTCCCGTCGAAGTATCCGTGAACTGCACGGACTGGCCGGCGGTCGGTGATGCGGGGCTGTAAGAGAAGGACGCCGTGAGCGCCGCGGCGACGGCCACGACTCGGCTGACGCTGTTGGAGCCGGAGCTGTTCGTGACGGTCAGGGTCACGGTCCTCGATCCCGCGGCCGCATAGGCATGGCTCGGATTCCGGGCGGTCGAGGTCGCCCCGTCGCCGAAGCTCCATGACCAAGCGGTCGGGCTCCCGGTCGACGTGTCCGTGAACTGCACCGCCTGCCCNNCCGCGGTGGTAAAGGCGTGGCTCGGGTTTCGTGACGTCGACGTCGTCCCGTCTCCGAAGCCCCAAGACCATGCGGTCGGATTTCCGGTCGATGTGTCCGTGAACTGTATTGACTGGTTTACGGAGGGGGAAGCTGGTGAATAGGTGAATGATGAACTGAGGACGGACATGCTGGCCACGGTGACCGTTTTGCTGCCTTGCTTCGATCCCGAGCTGCAGCCGGCAACTAAAGTCACGACGAAGGCCCCTTCCCTCGTGAAGACATGGCTTGGGTTCCTGGCCGTGCTTGTGCCCCCGTCGCCGAAGTTCCATTGCCAAGAGGACGGACTTCCCTCAGTGGTATCCGCGAACTGAACGGTCTGCCCGGGGCCCGGGGTGAGAGGGCTGTGAACAAAAGTCGCGGGCGAAGACGAGGGGATGACCGCCAGGGTTTTCTTTGCCGTCTTCGAAGTCACGGCATTGGCGGCGACCAGAGTGACCCTTCGGAATCCGGAGGTTGAATAGATATGGACGGGATTCTTTTCGTTACTGGTTATCCCATCACCGAAATCCCAAAGCCATGAAACAGGGCTCCCCGTCGAAATATCAACGAATTGAACGGCTTGCCCGACTACCGCATACTTTGGACTATAAGTGAAGGAAGCCTTGAAGGTGCTGGAGCTCTTCGCCCTATTCAGAAGGTCTCTCGTTAGCGGAGTTCTCTCTTGGCCAAATGTATTCGCCAAAGAGAGCACACCGTAGGCCATAACGAACAGGATACCGGCAAGGATCGGCTGGGCTTTATATCGTTTGATCGAGTATCTGATCATGAGCTCGTCCTCCGTACGGTATAATCAAACTCCGCGTTCTGGTCAACCCTATTCATAGCGAATTCATGATATGGGCGAGAAAAAGGGTCTAAATCACCCCTTTAGGGGATACTGGAGGTCATTTCAATAGGAATTTGGCTAGCTGGAAGGCGGGACGCGCGCGGATTGACCCCCAGGCCGGCCTAAAGGAGGGCATACCCTGGAGATACAAGAGATCGCCCCTCATACAACGACCCTAATACTTCAACACCTCTAGAGACCGACACCTGAGGTTCTTGACAGATCTTATCCTCATGATATATCGTAAAATGCGCCAAGTACAAGGACCCTCTGAGGGCGGGCACAATTCAACCGAGGGAGAGGATGATGGCTTTTTCCAGAAGCGATATCTTGATAGATCCCAAGGCCGAGGCGGACCGCATCATCGAAAACCTGCGCCATATCGTTGGCCGGGATCTCCACAAATACGGCGGCGTCATCGGGATCAGCGGGGGGATCGACTCGAGCGTCTGCCTGGCCCTCAGCCAAAAGGCCTTTAGCCCCGAGAGGGTTCTNNTCACCATGCCGGAAACCGATTCCAATCCGATCAGCGCCGTGCTCGCGAGGCAGCTGGCCCGGCAGTACAATGTCCCCTATATTGTCGAGGACATGACCGCGGCGGTGGCCGGATTCGGAACCTATCGCCGCAGGGACGAAGCCATGCGAAATGTTTTCCCGGAATATGACTCCACCTACAGGGCCAAGATCGTGCTCCCTTCCGCCTTGGGGGAGAAGGACCAATTGAACGTCTTCCGGTTGACCGTCATCTCTCCTGAAGGAGAGGAAAGGACCGATCGGATCCCTCTCAAGGAATACCTGCAGATCGTCGCGGCCTCTAATTTCAAGCAGCGCAGCCGGATGGCCATGCTGTATTATCATGCCGACCGTCTCAATTACGCCGTGGTGGGGACGGGGAATAAGAACGAGCATGAGCAGGGCTTTTTCGTCAAGTACGGGGACGGCGGGGCGGACGTCAAGCCGATCGCCCATCTATTTAAAACGCAGGTCTTTCAGCTGGCCGAGCATTTAGGGATCCCTGACGAGATCCGGAAGCGGACGCCGACGACAGACACGTACAGCGCCGAGTGCACGCAGGAGGAGTTCTTCTTCCGGGTCCCCTTCGAGATCGGAGATCTCGTTTGGCTGGCCATGGAAAGGAACGTTCCCGTGGCGGAAGTCTCCCGAGAGCTCGGCCTCAGCGAGGGACAGATCAGCCATATCCAAAACGACATCCGGCGCAAGATCAAGGCGACCGAATACTTGAGAGCCGAACCCCGCCATATCCTCTAGCGCCGTAAGATGTGGTGAGCGCGACCTGAGCACCATGGGATATACGACATTCGTCCACGATGTTCTCGAGGGATCTGCGGCCCGCTATCCGGAAAAGAACGCGCTATTCGTATCCGGGAAATGGCATACGTTCCAGACCCTGAACCGGACGGCCAACAGGCTCGCGCATCTCTTGATCCGCCGAGGGATCAGGAAAGGGGACCGGGTCGCGATATTCATCGAAAACTCTTTCGAATACGTCGTGACGTATTACGCGATACTCAAGGCCGGCGGGACGACGGTGGCCCTGAACACCGAGAGCACTCCGGATGATGTGGACTATNNACGAGCCACCGTCTCATGAGCCGGACCCTCATCCCGGCCGGAAAAGATCCCTTCCCGCTGGGCCCTATGTCCAAGACACCTCTCGAAAGCGTTCTGGTTTGGTGCGGCCCAGGGGAGATGGCCGCCGGAGACCCACGTTTCCCGGTGGTCAGGATTCCCGAGGCCATGGGCTCCGAGCCGGACGAGGATCCCCGCAGGCCCCTCATCGATCTCGACATCGCCTCCATCGTCTACACATCCGGAAGCACAGGGAAGCCCCGGGGGGCGGTCCTCTCGCATTTGAACATCGTGGCGAACAGCTGTTCGATCGTCGATTACCTCGAGCTGACGTCCCATGACCGCATTATGGTCGTTCTCCCTTTTTATTATATATACGGAAAATCGCTCCTGAACACGCATTTTCTCGTGGGCGGATCGGTCGTCGTGGACAACAGGTTCCTCTACCCCAACGTCATTCTGCAAACCATGCGCGATCAGGAAGTGACCGGCTTCGCCGGAGTGCCATCGACCTACACGATCCTCCTCAGCCGTTCTAATCTTAGATCATCCAGGTTTCCTAGCCTGCGCTATGTGACCCAAGCGGGAGGGGCCATGCCCCCTTCCGTGCAGAAGGAAGTCGCGGAGGCATTCGCTCCCGCTCGCTTGTTCATCATGTACGGCGCAACCGAGGCGTCCGCGAGACTATCATACCTCGATCCGGCTTGCCTTCCTCGCAAGTGGGGATCCATCGGCAAAGCCATACCCAACGTCGAGCTCTTCGTGGCCGACGCTGGCGGCAGCCCTCTCCCCGCGGGAGAAGAAGGAGAGATCGTAGCCCGCGGCTCCAACATCATGTCCGGCTACTGGAATCATCCGGAAGAAACGGGCAAGGTCCTCAAAAACGGGCTCTATTTCACGGGCGATATCGGCCGACAGGACGGAGAGGGATTCCTTTACGTGGTCGGCCGCAGCAAGGACATGATCAAGATCGGCGGCAACCGCGTGAGCGCCAAGGAGATCGAAGAGGCCCTTCACGAACACCCAGCCATCGTCGAGGCCGCCGTCATCGGTATCCCCGACGAGGTTTTAGGGGAAGCCCCTAAAGCGTTCATCGTGACAAAGAAGGGTCATGACAAGGGGATCATCGATGAGCTCCCCGGCTTCCTGCAAGGGCGTATCACAGCGTTCAAGATCCCAAAATCGTACGAAATCCGGGATTCCCTGCCCAAGAACGATTCCGGAAAGATCCTGAAGCTGAAGTTGAAATAGCCCTGATCAATCAAGACCAGGGCTTGGCTTACCCGCCAGATGATCCGGCGAGCCGCTCCACGAGCTCTTGGACGCCGTCTTCCGCTCGACGAAAACCGTCAGCTTGGAAATCGAGTCGAGGTTGTCGGGTATGATCTCATCGGCCTCGACCCGAATGCCATACTCTTTTTCAATATGACCGACGAGCTCCAGGACACCCGTGGAATCCAGGATCCCTTTTTCGAGGAATGAATCATCATCCTGAAAGGAATCAACGCGAGCGAGAGGCAGCGAAGGGGCCGAAATGAACGCTCGCAATGATTCTCTGATGTGCGGAGGGCAGTGACTTTCCTTGGCCAAAAAGATCTCCTTCGTTCCGTTGGATACAAAAGGATATTATATCGGCCGTTCTTCCCAAGTCAAGTTATCGGAATTCGCCAGAGGATCTTCGATTCATCATATCCTATTGGTTATCAGATCCGCGTTAACTCCCGGGCTTCCCCCGTTTCACGTTCGTCCGGGGTGACCGTCGCCGGGAACAGAATATGTTTGGCCGATAAGTTCTTTTTTGGTATTGTTTGATCGACCATGCGTTTATATCTATCTGCCAAGATACCCCGAGGGGATTGGAAATGCCTGGAATAGCCGGGATAATCGGAAAGGGCCGGCCGGAAGATTGCAGGAATCGCCTCGGCCTGATGATCCGGCTGATGTTGCACGAGCCCTTCTATAGATCTGGGCAGGTCCATCAGGGAGAAACCGGCTCGTGGCTGGGTTGGGTGACTCTAGAGAACTCTTTTTCGGACTGCATGCCCTTGTGGAATGAGACAAGGGACATTTGCATGCTGTTCTCGGGAGAAGACTATACCGATCCGGATAAGATCGAACATCTGAGGAAAAAAGGTCACGACTTTGATGCGGGGAATGCCAGCTACCTCGTGCATTTATACGAAGAATCGGGCCCAGGCTTCTTCAAAGAGCTCAATGGCAGGTTCAGCGGAGTGGTCCTCGATCATCGCTGCCAACGCACGATGGTATTCAATGACCGTTATGGATTGAACAGAATATACTACCATGAAAAAGACGGGATCTTTTATTTTGCTTCTGAATCGAAATCGCTCTTAGCCATCTTTCCGGGCCTTCGACAGCTCGACCAGGGCAGCCTGGCCGAGCTGATCTCCCTGGGCTGTGTTTTTAGGAACAAGAGCCTCTTCACGGGGATCTCTCTGATGCCTGGGGGATCTGTCTGGACGTTTGAGCCTGGTCGGGACGTAAAGAAAGGCACCTATTTTTCGCCGAAAGAGCTGGAGGACCTTGAGCCCCTGAACGCCCCCGACTATTACGGGAGATTGAAGGAGACCTGGATACGCGTTCTCCCGCGCTATATGCGTTCGCGAGAGCGGATAGCTCTATCGCTGACCGGAGGGAAGGACAGCCGGATGATCCTGGCGTGGGCCCAATCGCCGCCAGGAGGCCTGCCGTGTTATTCATTCGGAGAGGCGGGCCATGACTGCCGGGATGTCCGGATCGCGCGTCGCATCGCCGGCCTCTGTCATCAACCGTACCAAGTCATCAGATTGGACGAAACGTTCTTTCGAGAGTTTGCCCAATATGCCGATAAAACCGTCTACATCACGGACGGCATTCTGGGGCTTGCCGCTTCGCCGTCGCTCTTCTTGAATCAAAGGGCGAGGGATATTGCGCCCGTCAGGCTGACAGGGAACTACGGCCAAGAAATACTCCGAGCGTCCATCGCCTTCAAGCCGGAGAATAATTTCGACGGGATCTTAGAAGGGGACTTTCATCGGCTCATAAAGAAAGCCTCCCAAGTCTATTATGACGAATTGTCCGCGAGCCGATTATCATTTGTCGCTTTCAAACAAGTCCCCTGGCATCACTACTCACGGTTGGCTTCTGAGCTCGCTCAGGTCACTCTGAGATCCCCTTACCTGGATAACGAGATCGTCAATCTCGCGTTCCAAGCGCCATCGGGCTTGGGACATCGCGACGATATCCAGCTTCGCTTAATAGCAGAGGGAAATCCCGGATTAGGTAGGATCGAAACTGACAGAGGACTTCTGAGCAAGCCGATTCCTCTATTTACCTGGCTCCGGCACCAGTACCAGGAATTCACTTTCAAGGCGGAATATGCTTATGACTATGGAATGCCTCATGCGTTGGCAAAGCTCGATCGCGACTTAAGGATTTTTCACCTGGAAAGGCTGTTCTTGGGAAGGCATAAATATGCTCACTTCCGACTTTGGTACCGGGATCAGCTATCAGGTTATGTCAAAGCGATATTGCTGGATCCCCGGACAAGAAACAGATCATTCATTAGTGGGAGCCATGTCGAAGCCATGGTCAGTTCCCATGTGAACGGGACGGCCAACTATACGTTGGAGATCCATGCCCTTCTCACGATCGAGCTAATCCACAGGCTCCTCATCGAACAGTCGAGATGCTCATGAAATCCCGGAGCAACTGCGTCAGGTTCTTTCAGAGATGCTGATCATTAATGCGGATGATCTGTGTCTGAGTCCCCGCGCGACGGACAACATCATTGAACTCTACGGGCGAGGCGCGATCACATCGACGAGCGCGATGGTTTTCATGGGCGATTCGTCGAGGGCCGCGGAATTGGCCAAAGAATGTGGGATCGATACGGGCCTCCATCTGAATTTTACACAAAAGCCTGACCTTGCCGTCAGCAATGAGCTCTTCTTGTCGTATCACGGCCTTATTGCCCGGTACTTGACGTCCTACAAATATCGGTTCTTGATGTACAGCCCAGCCCTTCGGAAAGCATTCGACTACGTTTATCATATTCAATATGAAGAGTTCGAGCGCCTTTTCGGATCACCGCCGACGCACATCGATGGGCATCATCATATGCACTTATGCTCGAACATGATCGTTAAGCCGGTCATTCCCAGGGGCCACATCGTCCGAAGGAACTTCACTTACGCTGCCGGGGAGAAGGACCCCCTGAACCGGGCCTATCGATCGTTCATCGATATGATCCTAAAAAAAAGATATCTCGTCGTGGATCACCTTGTTTCGCTATCAGAGAAGTTGCGCGCCGCCGGGCTTCATCAAGTCCTGGGCCTCGCCCGGCGCGCCACGGTTGAGTTGCAGGCCCATCCCGAGCATAGGGACGAATTCGCCTGGCTTTCCGGGGCGTGTGGAACCTACGCGGCAAGCTGGCCGGACAAAGGCGATTTTACGCTATTGAGGAAGCTCAAGAGCGATCTCATATGAGGGGGATTTTCCCTTCGCACCGTTGAGGCCGGGCGGGGAGAGGAGCTTTGTCAAACCAGGGCTCTGACGTCCTGAAGTGCTTGCCTCGTCTGGTTAGCCGCGATAAAAAAGAGGCGGGATAGCCCGTTATTACAGGCATCGAACGGCCCCAGATAATGGGGCTGCTCATGGAGTCGCTTACCGAGGATGTGCGTTTTAAAATAGTATCCTCCGGGATTGCGTTTCTGATTGATCCCTCCCATATCGACAGCAAGGAAACCGTTCGCTTTATAGTATTCGATCATCTTCCACCACAGGACATATGAGGCGTTCGTTTTCAGCGCTCGAGTCCCGGTCGCCGCCACCAACGGGAGCCCCACCGACCCGGTCGTCGTCCAACCCAAAACCGCCACGGGCTCCTGCTCATCGACGCATACGAGAAACCTCAATCTCTGGCTCGGGGGAAGATCCCGATGGACTCGCAGGGCCTCGCCTTGGTTGCCTCCGAGAAAGCCCTTCCGATTCTTCATTTCACCGATGAGCTTCATGGCCATCTCGTAGATCTCTTCCCCGTCTCCTTCGACCAACGCCAGGTGTCTTCTTTCGGCGGCCTGGAGTGTCTGCCGCCACTTCCGGTCCATATTCTTCCTAATTTCGTCCAAGGATCTGGATAGATCGACGATGACCGTCTGGCGGGGATCGCGACCCAAAGAATACCCTTCCTTCTCATAGAGCCCTCGGTGAGCCGCGTCCTCGCCTGAATCGATCTTATTCGGGAGGACCCTCAAGAAATACCCCCGGCGAAGGACATACTCGAGGCAAAGGGCCCTGAGCAGATTCTGCAGAGCATCCGGCTGCGGGGGCACTCCCTTGATCCGATACATGGGCCCCGAACTGACGTAAGCCAGGCCGATCCGCAACCCCGGGAATCTCAACAGCCGAGCCTGCGCCATCCCCGTGACCTGGCCATTCGTCTTGAGGACCAAGTGGCTGATCGCCTTTTCGCCGGCATGGAGGGCGCCGAATGACCATGTCTGATGGTATGAGGCATCCTCAAACCGTGCCATCAGATCCTCCCAACCAGCCTTGTCTATCGAATCGATCTCAGCGGAGTAGCCGTGGTCCAACGCACTCATAAGCCTTCCCCTTTGGGGCTGGTCAACACGCCCTTTTTTGTTCAACGCTCAATGGCATAAAACTATCCGGTAGGCCATTCTAGAGTCCCCTCATCGACGTGTCAATCAAAGAAACAAGGAAGGGCGGCGGGCCGCGAACCGATCCGTGGGATTTATCGGAAGAATCCGCCCGCCGATAGCGCGGCGTTCGTCGATATCGTATTGACAGGTTCGTCCGCAAANNAATCCAGTCCCGATGAATCCGGACCATATCAGCGTTTGTATTTGCACGTTCAAGAGGCCGACTCTTTTGCTGCGGCTGCTGGGCCGCCTTCAGGGCCAGATGACGGATCGGCAATTCTCACTCTCCGCGGTCGTCGTGGACAATGACATCCAGGAATCCGGCCGACAGGCGGTCCAGATGGCGCGAGAACAATCGACGTTCCCCATCGATTACCATGTCGAACCAGAACGCAGCATTTCCCTGGCTCGCAACAGGTCCGTCGAGGGCGCGACCGGCAACCTGATCGCGTTCATCGACGATGATGAATATCCGGAAGAGCGCTGGTTGTTGAACGCCTTTAAGACACTCCGAGATTCCGGGGCCTCCGGGATCCTGGGGCCGGTAAGGCCAAGCTTTGACGACTCGGCCCCGGCCTGGCTCGTCAAGAGCGGACTGAGCGAACGAAAGGNNGAGGGTGATGAACGATGCCCGGCACACCCGCACCGGGAACGCCCTTTTGTGGAGTTCGATCTTTTGCGACAAAGAGAATCGATTCGACCCGGTCTATGGAAAGGCCGGCGGCGGTGATGCCGTCTTCTTCAAGCGGATGATGGAGAGGGGCCACGTCTTTATCTGGTGTAATGAGGCCGTGGTCTTCGAAACCGTCACCCCCGAGCGCTATAAGAAGTCCTACTACATCAAGAGGGCCTTCACGAGAGGGATGACGGAAGCCCTCGAAACCCGTTTTCTGAGTTTCGGCACGCTTCGGTCGGCCGTTGCTATTCCGGTCTATTCCGCGGCGCTGCCGTTCGCTCTGCTCGCAGGGCCGCACGTTTTCATGAGGTATCTGACGAAGGAATGCGACCACCTGGCCAAGATCCTGGCATATCTGGGCATAAAGCCGATCAGGGAAAGGCCCTACTGAGCGCCGGCCAACAAGCGAAGCCCTCGAGCCTCTTTGACGAGCTCATCGCCGATGACGCGGTTGGCGAACGCGTTGAAGTGTGGGTCCAGCTTGAAGCGAAGCGCTTGGCTTGAATCAAAGGATCTCTGAAGGATGGGCCGTACGCTGATCAATCCTTGCGCGGTTCTTTCGCAGTGCGACCGCATCAGATCCTCGTAGAACGCCACGTCATAATCGTCCGGGTCCCCGCCGATCCCCCGAACCATGTCATCGAGCCGGAAGCTATCGGAAAGCGGCAGATAAACATAGACGAGCTCGATATCATTCTGTTGGCAGAATGATTCGAACCCGGCCAAGTANNCCAAGTAGGCCTCGAAAGCCTTGATCCGCTCCGGGCTTCGCATCTTGTTCGAGGACGAAAAGATGTCAAGGA
Source organism: Candidatus Aminicenantota bacterium (assembly GCA_003524335.1). GTDB lineage: Bacteria > Acidobacteriota > Aminicenantia > Aminicenantales > UBA8522 > UBA8522. The sequence continues at coordinate 12,061 of DQHV01000032.1, forward strand.
ATTCCGGGGATTTCGTATTGAGCTCGTACTTGAACCATTTTTCCTGGATCCTTCTGATCCCATCCCGGAAAAAGCAGAACGCCGATGAGGCGTTCCCCGCCAGCAGTCTCAGATAGGTGATGCGCCATCCGTCGCGGTCCATGACGTGTCCGCTCTTGACGATGATATGCCGGTTCCTCTGGTCGAACTTCGGAATGTGCAGGGCATTGACACAGAAAAAAATGGCCGTCGGCTTCCGGCCTGTGCTCTCCATGAATTCCCTTAATAGATGCTCCTGATCAAGAAAATAATGACCGCCTACGGCCAAGTTCAGGACCGTCCAGCCGTTTGGCGAAGCCTCCGCGGCGAATATTCCGACAAAAGAGTCCTCGAAATCGACTCCGTTTCCGAAAACATCGGAAGCTCCCAAGAAGATCGCGAACGGGCGTCCGTCGAGCTTAACGGAGCCCGTGGACCTGTCCCGGAATCCATACTCATTCGTATGAACGGTATAAGAAAAGGCCGGGAAACGCATGATCTTGGTAATATTCCTCTTGAGCCTGAAGGAATCCCCGTCTTGGTCGGCAATCCCCTCGGACATGTTCGTTGGACGCCTTCCGATCGCCCGGAGACCGATCTCGAGCATGCCGAGGCAGAACAAGACGGTTAGGATTACGGTGAAGGCCTTCTTAATCATGGGGCTCAGAAATTGACATAGATGAACTGAGGGATGCCGGTCGAATTGGCGCTGGTGATCCGATCCAACAAAAAGACCAGAAGCCAAAAGACCTCAAACGTGATCATGATCAATCTTCGGTTCATCGAACCCCAAGTTATGAGCTTTTTCAGCATTCGCGTCAGATCTCCCACGCCCGGCGACAATACTCTAGCGTTTTCGGACATCCGCGTCAACAATCAGCCGGAGAGGGATCTGACTTGAGCTTATGGCGCTCGGCGTCCACGATATCCCCGCCGCGAAGGACCCGGACCGCCAAAGAGTACACGGCCGACTTGAGCGGCCTCAAGTGATATTTCCACATATAGCCTTCTGTCGGACGGCCCCCGAAGTATCGTTTGAACAATAAGATCCCCTCTTGTTTCGATCCCTTCGCCGGATCCACCCTCGCGCCCAACAGGTCGAACCGCCGGACACCCAGCTCCCGGAACGACTTGATGGCTTCCCATTGCAGCGATTTCATCGCGCCGGGGACGGCCCCCAAGATGCTGCCGCCGTGAACAGAATAGGCGGAGTACTTGCTGAAGTGGAAAGAGGTACAGCTCTGGGGGATGCCCTCGTGTTCGGCGATCATGAGTTCCATATGGGGCGCGAGGTCAAGATGGTTCTTCCGGAAAACCTTGTAGCTTATGAACGGCAGCCGGGATCTCTTGAAGGTCCCCAAGATGATCTCGTAGGCCGCGTCTAGACGATCAAGCCCCTTGACGATAGTCACGCCCTTCTTTTCCGCGCCTCGGATGTCCTTCCGGTACTTATGGCTGATGTTCCCCCATAAGAGCTCCAAAGGCACGGTGAGGTCTATGATATAGCTGCTGTAGGGCGCGGCGATGGCTCCCTTCGGAAAGGTGCGGAATACCGTGTTCGTTGAGGCCGGAATAACGAGGTCGGCTCCCTTCGCGCGGAGAAGTCCCATGGCGCTTTCCAGGAATACCCTCTCCTCTTGAACACCGAAATCCTCGACGACAGGAATGGTCTCGATCCGGAATCTCGCCATCCGGACGTGGGCCATGCGAACGATCGTGAATGGCAGGACGCAGCGCAGCCGGTCATCGGCGCCCACTCCTCCGATCCATCCGTATTCGTCCCCGAAAGCGCGCAAGAAGGGTTCCGAAGCGTAGATGGACATCCCCTCGTGCCACCGGATCGGAACGTCCACGGCCCTTATCGGGACGGCCTGCCTTCCTACTGACATCGGGGATAAGCCTCCTGGAAAGTGGATATCCGGATCCCTCGGTCTTTGAGGTAGCTGAGGTAAGCGACGATGGTCTCCGGGTCTTCGAGATCCTTCGTATGGCCGATGGCGACGACAGGCCGATAAACGCCGGGGCTTTGTCGATCCTCTCGGATGATCCTATCTGTCATACGGCGCAGCTCGTGGATGGTCATTCGGCAATAATCGAGCTTCAGAGGATAACGGAAACGCGAATAGTCAAGCCAGCGGGTCTTGCCGTGCCCGACGTCCCGATCCGTCCGGGATATGGCCTTTCTTTGGATGGAAATTCGTTTCGATTTGAGCATCTTCCAGAAAGGGACCATCCGGGTATAAACGGGCAATTCGATCAGCGGACCGCCGGGGTCCGGCTCCTCGACGCGATGGCTAAACGACCAGTAATAGCCGTTTCGAACGGTTTTCCGGTAATCGAGGCCATATTGACGTTGTCGTCCGCCCTTGAAAACGGAGGAGTCGATCCTGATCCCGTTCCTTGTCAGAACCTCTGCCAAGGTCCGCGTGGGCTGAAAAAGCCAGTTGCCCGCCCTGAACGCGAGCGGCGTGAACTCGCGTTCTCTTAAAAGACCCCGCAGATAGCGGATCGATCTCCGTATCAGCGAGTCTATTCGCGCCTCCGGAAGCACGCACAGATTGTACTCTCCATATTCCAGGGCCCATCGACCGTTCTCGCAGGTCGCCCCGTACCACTGAGGATGCAAATGAAGGCCGATTTCGATGCCGCTGGCATAAAAAGCCCTGATCTGCTCCCTGACTTTGGGAAGAGCCTCATCATTACCTTTGGACTCCATCATCTCGAACTCGGCCGCCTCGATAAACGCCACAAA
>DQHV01000029.1:0-175 GCA_003524335.1 Candidatus Aminicenantota bacterium
GCCGCCTATTCGCACCGCAGCTATCCCGACCAGGAACTCCGGGGCAAGCTGGATGAGCTCGTTTCGATCATCGGTAAAGCCCAGGAGCCGGACGGGTATCTCTTCACGACGCGCACGATTGACCCCGCCAATCCGGCGCCCGGGGCGGGAGCGGAGCGCTGGTCGAACCTGCGGG
>DQHV01000029.1:317-5676 GCA_003524335.1 Candidatus Aminicenantota bacterium
GACCTGGCCAGGTTCTTCCTCGATGAGCGGGGTCATTATCATGGAGGCGAGACCTATCCGGCCGACTCGCCGTTCGTCATCTACAACTCCGAGGAGTATCTTCAGAATCACAAGCCTGTGCTCGAGCAAGCCGAGGCCGTCGGGCATGCCGTCAGGGCCGCCTACATGTATTCCGGGATGGCCGATGNNACCGGCAAAAAGCTGTACATCACTGGCGGCATCGGCTCGACCGGCGAGTACGAAGCCTTCGGCGCCGATTACGAGCTGCCGAACGCCCTGGCTTATGCCGAGACCTGCGCTTCGATCGGCAACGCCATGTGGAACCAGCGGCTGTTTGAGCTCCATGGAGATGCTAAGTACATCGATATCCTGGAGCGCATCATCTACAACGGGCTCATTTCGGGAGTTTCGCTCGGCGGCGACCGGTTCTTCTACCAGAACCCGCTCGAATCCGGCGGCAAGTATGAAAGGAGCTCCTGGTTCGAAGTTGCCTGCTGCCCGGCCAACGTCGCGCGCTTCCTGCCGACCCTGCCAGGTTATGTTTATGCCACGGGTGGAGACAGCCTTTACATCAACCTTTTTGCCTCCGGCACCGCCAGAATCGAGCTTCCCGGCCGGTCGGTCGAGCTCATCCAGGAAACCAAGTATCCGTGGGAAGGGACGGTCAAGATCCTGGTCAACGCCCGGCCCGGCGGAAGTTTTGCCATCAGGATCCGGATACCGGGATGGGCCCGGAACAAGCCGGTGCCTACCGATCTCTACCGCTTTCTGGATCAAAGCGAACAGCAGGTGAGACTCTGGGTCAACCGAAAGCCGGTCGATATCAAACTCGAGAAAGGCTATGCCCTGCTGCGACGAAAATGGCGGTCGAACGACTTGATCGAGGTCATCCTGCCCATGCCCAACCGCCGGATTGTAGCGCACGACTTAGTCAAGGAGGATGCCGGCAAAGTCGCTATTCAGAGAGGGCCGATCGTTTTTTGCGCCGAGGGTATCGACAACGGCGGGCGGGCGCTAAACATCGTTCTTCCGGACGGAGCGAAGCTCGAACGCTGGTATCGCCCCGACCTTCTCGGCGGTGTGGCCATCATCACGGCCAAGGCGTTGGCGGTCGACCTGAGTTCCGACGGCAGGATCCTTGACCAGAGGACCCATCAGTTCATGGCCGTTCCCTTTTTTGCCTGGGCCAACCGCGGCCCGGGAGAGATGCGGGTCTGGTTCCCCCGCACTCCCGCCACCCTTCGAAGCACAGGACCTGCTTTGTAAAGCCGAGATTTCAAGTCAATCGACCGGAAAGTGGCCGGCTTGAAGGAGCTTGAAGAAGCAGCGGGCGCAGGCCTCGAGGTCGTGCGCGGCATCGTGGGCACTCAGGTAAGAGCGGCCGAATAAGCACGTATGCAATTCTTCGAGCGTAGGCCACTTGTATCCGAATCCGCCCGGCCTGGGCAAACAGCAGACCTCGGTCGTTGACTTCATCGTGCAGATACCAGGGATTTCCAGGATAGAGAGGGGCTTTCTCATGCGGACAAATTCAGCCGCCAGAACTCCCCAGTCATAATCCAGGTTGTGAGCCACCAGCACGGTTCCCGGGCGGTTGACGGCTTCCTGAAATTCGTCCAAGACTGCAATTAAATCTTTCCCCTCTCGCAAGGCGTGCGCCTGTGTGATGCCGTGGATCATCGTCGCCTCCGCCGGGATCCGGAATCCCTCGGGCCGGATAATGTGACAATACGCCTTTATACGTTTGCCGCGCGTGTCGCAGCGCCCCCAGGCGATCTGGACCAGCCGGGGCCAGGCCTCGACATCGTCGGCCGAAAAATAGCGGGTGCGGGGCAAGCCTGTGGTTTCGCAATCGACGAACAGGAACCTGGAGGTTTTCATGTGGGCAATCGTTCGCCTTCCCGGCTTATGGGTTACTCCGACTCTCTGTCGATGTCAAGATGAGCGGCTGTTTAAATTGGGGACACCATATGAATTTCCGAATTAGAAATCGTGTCCACAAGGTTTTTGACCATCTTTCGCCGCTGTGATATAAGCGGTGGAAATGGTCTGGCAGCAGGCTTACGATCCCCTGGGGAACGGCCTCCTCTCGGCGCTCGTTGCGGGCATCCCGATCATCGTCCTCCTCGGGACGCTCGCCTTTCTAAAACTCACTGCCCACCGGGCCGCCTTGCTCGGGCTGGCGGCCGCCCTGATCATCGCCGTCGCCGTCTTCCGAATGCCGGTTGATAAGGCCGGCGCTGTGACCGCATTCGGCGCCGCCTATGGTCTTTTCCCCATCGGTTGGATCATCCTCAACGTTATTTTTCTTTACACCCTGGCTAATGAGAAGGGCCATTTCAAGGTTCTTCAAGAGAGTCTCACCGGGATCACCCGCGACAGTCGTCTCCAGCTCCTGCTCATCGCTTTTTGTTTCGGCGCCTTCTTCGAGGGGGCGGCCGGGTTCGGGACACCTGTCGCCGTCACGGCCGCCATGCTCATCGGTCTCGGGTTCACTCCTCTCGCCGCCTCGGGCCTCTCGCTCATCGCCAACACCGCCCCGGTGGCTTTTGGAGCGCTGGGAACGCCCATCATCGCCCTCCAGGGGGTGACCGGGTTATCGCTATTCGACCTGAGCGCCCAGGCCGGCCGCATCCTGCCCTTCTTCTCCATCATCGTCCCGTTCTGGCTCGTCTGGGCCTACGCCGGATTCAGCGGTATGCTCGAGATCTGGCCCGCGCTTCTCGTCGCGGGAGCCTGCTTCGCCGTCCCCCAATTTCTAGTCTCCAACCTCCATGGACCCTGGCTCGTGGACATCATCGCCGCGGTCGTCTCCATCCTCGGGCTCGTCGTTTTTCTGCTCGCTTGGCATCCCCGGCGGATCTGGGGGCTAAACGGGCACGAGGCCGGCGCCCCCGCCCGCTCCTCCCATCGCTTCAGCCGGGCCGACGTCGTCCGGGCCTGGATGCCGTGGGCGATTCTCAGTGTCGTTGTTTTCATCTGGGGCATCCCCGAGGTCAAGGGATTCCTCGACGGGCTGTCCTCGTTCAAGGTGCCGGTCCCTCTCGTCCATCAGCTCGTCGAACGTATGCCTCCGGTCGTGGCCAACCCTACGCCGGAGGCTGCGGTCTTCAGCTTCAACTGGCTGTCGTTTACGGGGACCGGCATCCTCGTTGCCGCCCTCCTTTCCGCGTTCACCATGGGGTGCAGGCTCCGCGAGATCGGGCGGGCCTGGTGGGCGACTCTGCGCCGCGTCCGCCTTTCGCTCCTCACCGTATCCGCGATGCTCGCCCTCGGGTTTATCACCCGCTATTCCGGCCTGGATGCGGCCATGGGCCTGATGTTCGCCCGGACGGGAAAGCTCTATCCCTTCTTCGGTACGCTGCTGGGCTGGCTGGGGGTTGCGCTCACCGGCTCGGACACCTCCTCCAACGTCCTCTTCGGCAGCCTGCAGCGAATCTCAGCCGAGCAGATCGGCCTCAGCCCGACGCTCATGGCCTCGGCCAACAGCTGCGGCGGGGTCATGGGCAAGATGATCGACGCCCAGAGCATCGTCGTCGCCTCGACGGCCACGCGCTGGTACGGCCACGAGGGATCGATCCTCCGCTACGTCTTCTTCCACAGCCTGGCCCTGGCCGCCCTCATGGGCCTCTTCGTCCTCCTCCAGGCTTACGTCTCCCCCTTCACCAAGCTCGTCGTTCGTTAAAAAAGGTCGCTCCGGATCCTATTGTGTCACCTGGAATGGTTTGCTAATATTGGGAATACTAAGGGGTGTTCGAATGAACCAGCGAACCTCGAACTCAGGTTGGACTCTCAAGACGGCCGGGGTGTGCTTCCTAACGTTATTCTGGGTATCCTCCTTGGCTGCCCAGGAAGTTATCCATAATCCTGCTAAGCCATTGCGTAAGAACCCGGGCAGGTCTCTAGAACTTGTTGAAGTCCTCCGGATAAGGGACACTGGCGATAAATTCTTTTTTAGCGGCAGTCCAGGAGGTTTTTCGTCGCTGGGGATGGATCCTGAGGGGCGTATTTATGTCCAAAGTGGGAAAGACCAGATTCTCAAGTTCACCACGGAAGGCGATTTCATAAAGAATATTGTTCGCGGCGGCCAGGGGCCTGGAGAGGTTTCCCAGTATTTCGTTTTTCTTGTCGGAGAAGAAGATATCTTCATCATGGATTTCGGACAGAACCGTGTCATCCGATTGACAACGGAGGGCAAGCTTATCCATCAGTGGACGGCTTTGCGCGCTTATAATGATCTCATCGGCATCCTGAACGACGGAGTGATGTTCTCGCGCAGCAACTACCCGCCTCCCGAAGAAAGGACTGGGAAGCTCATGGATGTCCCCAGCGATATTCTCCGCGTCTCCTTTGACGGCTCGGAAGAAACGCTCGTTCATAGATACCCGGTCCTCCGCTTCCTGGCCCAAGGCGCGGCAGCGGCCTGGGCGCCCTTTCATGCGGCTCTTTCGGATGATGGAAGATACCTGTTCGTCAATCACACGGCTGAATACGAGATCTCGATGCTGGACCTCAGGACAGGAGGAACCATCAGGTCTTTCAAGAGGAAGTACAAGCGGATCGAGCATCCCCTGTATCCTCACGAGGCCGAGTTTAACAAGAAATATGCTTTCAAAAGACCCTACGAGGCGGATATCACCGGACTCTATATTTTTGGTGACCAACTTTGGGTCAAGACATCTACACAAGATAAGGATAAGGGCGCCCTCTATGATGTGTACTCGTTTGATGGGGTCTATCGAGATGCGTTTATGTTGAATAAGAACATTATTTCGATTCAACGAGGCTGTTTATTAGCCTGGGAATCGGACGAGGAAGGGATCCTCTCCGTTGTGGTCTATAAACCCAAGCAGTGATCAGTCGCCTGGTCCCCCCAAGCTGGAAAGGGACGCTTACCTTCGGGAAACATCCCCTAAGGCGTTCCCGGTCTGTTAGGCTTATTTCGGATAGGCGCGCTCGGCGGGGCCGCGGTAAACGGCCTCGCTGAAGACGATCGAGCGCATCGGCGGCTGAGTGGTGACCTCTTCGAAGTAGTGGGCCGAGAGCCCCATCGTCCGGCCGAAGATGAACAGGGCCTTGGCCAGCTTCGGGGAGAGCCCCATGTCGGCGATGATCGCGCCGATGACTCCGTCGACGTTGATCGGCAGGCTCAGGCCGCGGACCTCCCTCAGCATCTCTTCGGCGATGCGCGAGACGGCGACGCACGGGCCGGCCAGCCCGTTCTCTCCGGCCATCGCCCAGAGGACGTCCCGGCGCGGGTCCTGCGTGTGGACGCGATGGCCCATGCCCTCGATGCGCCGGCCTTCCCTGAGGTAGCGGCGGATGACGGCCCGCGTCGCGTCGGCGAGCGAAAGCCCCT
>DQHV01000077.1:0-1960 GCA_003524335.1 Candidatus Aminicenantota bacterium
ACTCCTGGGAGATGAGCCAGGACCTGGCGAACGCCGTGCCGGGCGCGCCCGACTACCGCATCGACGAGCGATACTTCGCCGAACGCTTCGACACGCTGCCCTGGATGCTCACCTACAAACCCCAGCAGCGCGACGGGCCCTTCTGGGACCGCACGGCCCTCAAGACGCGTTACGAGTCGATCCGTATCCCCACGTTCCTGATCGGAGGATGGTACGACGGCTACCGCGACAGCCTGCCCCGGATGATCGAGAACTTGAAGGCCCCTGTAAAGGCGATCATCGGCCCATGGAATCACACTTACCCGAGCGAGCCCTACCCGAAGCCGGGGATGGAGTGGCGCCACGAAGCCGTCCGCTGGTTCGACCAATGGCTCAAGGGACATAACACCGGGATCATGGACGAGCCCCGCTTCGCGGTCTACGTCCGGAACTGGCACCCGCCCGGGCCGTACCTCGACGAAGCTCCCGGGGAGTGGCGCTACGAGGAAGGCTGGCCTGTCGAGCGAATACGGGAGCAGCCCCTCTATCCGCGGCCGGACCGGACGCTCGGGGATACGCCGGCCGGGGAAGGCGTTCACCTTCTCAGGTATGCGCCCACGACCGGCATCGAGGCTGGTGGACCCGTGATGTGGTTCGGAGATGTCGCCCCCGACCAAAGACCGAGCGACGCCTTCAGCCTGGTCTACGACACGCAGCCACTCGACCGCGATGTGGAGATCCTGGGCCTGCCGCGGGCGCGGATTCAGGTCTCGGCCGACGCCCCGCTCGCGCATTGGTTCGTTCGCCTTAACGACGTCGCCCCCGACGGCACGGTGACGCTGGTGGCGAGCGCGGGCTTCAACGGCGCGCACCGCGACTCCGCTCGCGACCCGCAGCCTCTCGAGCCGAACCGGGCGTTCTTCCTGGAGATCGAGATGCATTTCACGTCCTGGGTTTTCCCCAAGGGACATCGGATGAGGCTGGCCGTCGGAAACGCCCAGTGGCCGATGATCTGGCCGACGCCCTTCCCCATGACGACGTCCCTATACCTCGGCGGGGCCGACCCGACGCGACTAATGCTCCCGGTCGTGTACCCGGGGGAACGTCCCCGTCCGTCTTTCTTGCCACCGGTGACGGATGAGCCTTCGCTCCCCGGATACGAGACGCTCGACACCGGGACATCCTCCGGCTATGGAGAGATCTCGTCTATTGACCGGAACCCACAACGTCATTCGACCCGGGTCACCGCCACCAACAAGAGCGCCGTGCGGTACCCGTGGGGAGAGGAACGCAACACCGAGATAATCGTCCACGAGGCGGAGGATGCGCATCCCGAGACGACGTCCGTCCGGGGCGAGTACTCGACGACCGTTACCCTCCCGGATCGGACGCTCCGCTGGGAGAGCCGCGTTCAATTCCGCAGCGACGGGAAAAACTTTTACTACACCGGAGTACGGCGGCTGCTGAAGGACGGCGTCCTTCTCCGCGAGAAAACCTGGGAGCAGACGATCCCGCGCGACAACCAATAGACTCTGGGGCAAGCCCTGCCCTCAGGTTTAATTCCCCTCTTTGGCAAAGAGGGGTCAGGGGAGATTTTATAAATCATAAGCAGCCCTCTTGGCGGGCGGGCAAGAAGAGGTAGAAGGATAGGGTGAAAAAGTATTTGGCTATTGCGCCCGAGTCGCCTTAGCGTCGGTCGTGATGTCCAGATCGGGAACGCTGATGACGCCTCCCATCGTATCCGCGCCGACTTTGAACTCGGCCTTGATCGTCCTCGACAGGCCGTCCGGAGGAGTGGGCGAGATGAAGTTGAAGCGGAAGCTTACGGAGTCATAGAATATGTCGCTGATGGCGACATCCGTGAACGAGCCCATGGATTCGCTGATTTTTCCCGCCAGCTGGCCGTCGACTTCGTTTACGACCAGGTTGAGATAGTAGGTTTGATCGCCCGTATAGACCTCGATTTTCCAGGCGCCGACGA
>DQHV01000077.1:1984-9281 GCA_003524335.1 Candidatus Aminicenantota bacterium
CGCCAGTCCCCGCCCGCCCGCAGCCGATGGTGGCGGGTGGGCGGGTCTTGGGCGAGGACGGACGGGGACGCGCCGTGACAGGACCCCAATCCCTATCAATGTCTTCACGGTAACGGAGATGCTATCGCAGACCAGGAACGGCTTGACAAAGCGAGGGGTTATCGAGGAATATTTGGGCGCGATGCCCCGCCATGCTCCTTTGATCGAAACCGCCAACCTCCAGGATTACGAGAAAGCGGTCGCCGACGGCCTGGCCGATCTGGCCCGGCGCAAGGTCATCTCCCGCATCTGGAAAAAAGACTGGACCGTGTGGCAGGATGACCCCGGCGAAGTCCGCAACCGGCTGGGCTGGCTCACCTCTCCCCGCGCCATGGGAAAGCGGCTCGGCGGAATAAAACTTTATGCCCGGAGAATTCGAGAGAAGGGATACACCCAGGCTCTGCTTCTGGGCATGGGAGGATCCAGCCTGGCCCCTCTTGTCCTGTCCGATGTCTTCAAAACGCCGGCCGGCTTTCTCGACTTGGGCATCCTGGACCTTACCGACCCCGCGGCCGTTCTGGGGTGGCAGAGAAGGCTCGACCCGGCGAAAACTCTATTCATCGTCTCCTCAAAGTCGGGAACCACCGTCGAAACCAGCTCCTTTTTCCGGTATTTCTGGAACTGGGCGTCCGACCGCCTGGGCGTGAAAAAGACAGGCGGGCATTTCGCCGCCATAACCGACCCGGGCACTCCGCTCGAGGAGGAGGCCAGGAGGCTCGGGTTCGGCGCCATTTTTGCAGGCGACCCGGAGATCGGCGGCCGTTTCTCCGCCCTCTCCCCGTTCTGCCTTGTGCCGGCCGCACTCATGGGAATTCGGGTCGAAAGCCTGCTCGAAGCCGCGGTTGCGATGTCCGTCCAGTGCCGCCGTGAGCCCGACCTCATGACTAACCCCGGAGCCCTGCTGGGTACAATCCTCGGCGTCCTGGCCGAAAAGGGCCGGGACAAACTGACGTTTCTTCTGTCCCCGCGGTTCCGAAGCTTCGGCCTCTGGTTGGAACAACTCATCGCCGAAAGCACGGGCAAGGAAGGCAAAGGGATCCTTCCGGTCAACGGCGAAAGCGCCGGTGCCGGCAATGCCTACGGAGACGACCGCGTCTTCGTCCGGATCAAGGAAGAAGGAGAGACGGCGGGCGAGGCCGCGGCCCGGCATCTCGAAACGGCCGGCTTTCCGCTGCTCTCCCTCATCGTCCCCGGCCCTTCCCATCTCGGCAGCCAGTTCTTCCTCTGGGAATTCGCGACGGCGGTGGCCGGGTATTTCCTCGGGGTTAATCCGTTCGACCAGCCCGACGTGGACTCGGCCAAAAAAAAGACTCAGGAATTCGTCCGCTACTATCTCGAGCACGGTTCTCTGCCGGAAGAAAAGCCCCTTCACAGGAGGGGCGGCATCTCTCTTTATTCGGACTTCAGCGCCCCCTCGTTCGGCCGCTCCCTGGAGCGCTTCCTCTCTTCCGCTGCGCCGGGGGACTACCTGGCCGTCCAGGCATTCCTGGCCCCGACGAGGGAAACGGACGCCGCCCTGCAGAAGCTCCGGCATCGCTTCCGCGACCGGACTCAGCTGGCCACGACCGTCGGCTACGGGCCCAGGTTTCTCCACTCGACGGGACAACTCCACAAAGGCGATCGAGGCAACGGCTTGTTCATCCAGATCACGGCGGACGACCGGCACGATGCGGCCATCCCCGACTCGCCGGGAGACGCGGGCTCCTCCCTCTCTTTCGGCCTGCTCAAGGCGGCCCAGGCGCGTGGGGACTTCGAGGCCCTGAAGTCGCGGGGCCGCCGCATCATCCGCTTCCACTTGGGGAAAGACGCGGCGGCCGGCCTCGAACGCCTGCTTTCATTCCCCCCTCTCCTTTATCCTCCCCCACGAGGGGGGAAGAGATAAAATTATGGGGACACTAACCTTAATCGGTAACCGCCATAGACCTTGTGAGGGAATTAAGGTTAGTGTCCCCACAATTCCCAGATAAAGATAATTAAGGATGGTTCTTCCGGAAGTAGCATGGATCAAATCGGAATCGGATGCAATTTCTCTCCCTCCTTTCAAAAGGAGGGGAAAGATATCAGATCACCCACAGGAAAGCCGGATGTGGAAAAAATAGAACCGTCCCCATTTCTTTTGGAGGGAAAATGACCTCAAGAGAACGAGTGCTCGCCAGCCTGAACCACCGCGAGCCCGACGCCGTGCCCGTCGATTTCGGGTCGACCGCGGTGACCGGGATCCACGTCAACGCCATCGCCGGCCTGCTCGACCGCTACGGGCTCGAAAAACGGCCGGTCAGGGTTTACGAGCCCTACCAGATGCTCGGCCTGCTCGACAAGGATCTCAAGAAGGCCATGGGCATCGACGTCGAGGGGATACCGGCCCCGGAGACACTGTTCGGGTTCCGTAACGAGAACTGGAAGCCCTACCGTCTCGACAGCGGCCTCGAGGTCCTCGTCTCCGAGCACTTCCGGACGACCAAGGAACCGAACGGCGATACCCTCATCTATCCCAAGGGAGACCTCTCCGCTCCGCCGAGCGGCCGGATGCCCAAGAACGGCTTTTTTTTCGACACCATCGTCCGCCAGGAGCCTATAGACGAAGCCAAGCTCAACCCCGAAGACAACCTCGAGGAGTTCGGCCCGATCACTCTCGAGAACCTCGACTATTTCGCGGTCCAGTCAGGCAGCGCCGCGGCCACCGGACGGGCGGTCATGGCCACTTTCGGGGGCACGGCCTTCGGCGACATCGCCCTCGTCCCCGCGCCTTTCCTCAAACATCCCAAGGGCATCCGCGACATCGAGGAATGGTATATTTCCACCGTCACCCGCCAGGAATACATCCACCGCATCTTCGAGAGGCAGGCCGAGATCGCCCTCAAGAACCTGGAAAAGATCAAGGTCGCGGTGGCTGGCAGGGTAGACGCCGTCTTCATCTGCGGGACCGACCTGGGCACCCAGCAGTCCCAGTTCTGCTCGGTCGACACCTTCCGCAAGCTCTATTTTCCTTACTATAAGATGGTTAATGATTGGGTTCACCGGAACACAAGGTGGAAGACGTTTAAGCATTCCTGCGGTGCGGTCGAGCCGCTGATCGAGCCGTTTATCGACGCCGGGTTCGACATCCTCAACCCGGTCCAGATCACGGCCGCGGGGATGGACGCGGCGCACCTCAAGAAAACCTACGGCGGCCGCATCGTCTTCTGGGGTGGCGGTGTCGATACCCAGACGACCTTCGCCTTCGGGACACCGACCCACGTGCGCGAACAGGTGCTCCGCCGGATGGAGGTCCTGGCTCCCGGCGGCGGGTTCATCTTCAATGCCGTCCACAACATCCAGGCCACTACACCGATGGACAACATCATCGCCATGATCGACGCCGTCCAAGAATTCAACGGACGCAAGTGAGGAGAAAGGAATGATCAATAAGAAATTTGTTATCCTCGGCCTCTGCGGACTGATGGCGCTGGCGTCGTGCCGGGGGCTGAAGAGAGGTCCCTCCATCATCATTTCCAAAGATGCCTCGGCGCTCGAGGAGCTGGCTTCGAAGGAGGTCCGCCGCTACCTCTACCTTCGCACCGGAAAACTGGTCCCGATCGAGCCGCGGGACGATGCCGCCGACGTGAGAGGCGATGCCGTCGTCATCCTGGAGAAAGGCCGCTTCGCGGCATCCGGCTTCGCCGACGCCCGCCTCAAGCAGAAGGTCGAAGCGTTGGGACCAGAGGAGTATATATTAAAGACCTTCCCGCATCGGAAACGCACCGTCCTGCTCGTGGCCGGGGGTGACCAAATCGGCACGCTTTATGGAGCTTACCGCCTCGCCGAAAAATTGGGGGTGCGTTTCTACCTCCACGGCGACGTCATCCCCGACGCCCCGATCGCCCTGGATTTCCCGGCCGTCGATGAGGCCGGGAAGCCGCTCTTCCGCCTCCGCGGCATCCATCCGTTCCACGATTTTCCCGAGGGCCCGGACTGGTGGAATACCCAGGATTACAAGGCCGTCCTCAGCCAGCTACCCAAGCTGCGCATGAACTTCTTCGGCCTCCACACCTATCCCGAGGGGCGTCCCAACGCCGAGCCGACGGTCTGGATCGGGCTCGCCGAGGACAGCCGTCCCGACGGAACGGTGACCTCCAGCTACCCCTCGAGCTACCAGAACACGCTGCGTGGAAACTGGGGCTACGAAGCGACCAAGACCGGCGATTTTTATTTCGGCACCTCCGAGCTCTTCGAGAGCGACGGATTCGGGCCCGATATTATGCTGGGAATGGTCCCGGAGCCGAAGACGCCCGAGGAGTCGAACACGGTTTTCGACCGCACCGCGGCCATGCTGAGCGACGCTTTCACCCTCGCCCGGAGCCTGGGCGTCAAGACTTGTGTCGGTACCGAGATGCCGCTCACTATCCCGGCGCTGGTCAAGAAACGTCTGCAGGAAAAAGGCCTTAATCTTCAGGACCCCGCCGTCGTCAGAGAGGTCTACAAAGGCCTCTTCACGCGCCTTAAGCAGGCCTATCCTCTGGACTACTACTGGCTTTGGACGGACGAGAACTGGACCTGGAGCGACGCCGACGAAAAGACGGTCAAGGCCGTCGTGGATGACGGCCTGACAGCGCTCGCTGCGGCGGCCGATGCCCAGGTCCCCTTCGCCATGGCGACCTGCGGTTGGGTTCTCGGCCCGCCGAGCGACCGGACCCTCTTCGACCGGGCCCTTCCCAAGGAGGTGGCCGCGAGCTGCATCAACCGCGAGGTCGGAAAAGCGCCCGTAGACCCGATGTTCGGGCGGATCGGAGGCCGCTCCAGGTGGGCCATCCCCTGGCTCGAAGACGACCCCGCCCTGACCTCACCCCAACTCTGGGCGGGCAGAATGCGCAAGGACGCGGTCGACGCCCTGGCCTACGGCTGCGACGGACTCCTCGGGATCCACTGGCGGACCCGCGCCCTCTCCCCGAACATCGGGGCCCTGGCCGCCGCCGCCTGGAACCAGGAGGACTGGGGGAATTCCCTCTCCCCGGTCCGGGAGGAAGGCCCCGTCAACGGCGTCTATATTGCGTTCGCCGGAAATGCCATCTCAGGGACGACCGAGGAGGCCGTCTACAAAGACATCCGGGACCGCGTCTTCGGCTACCGGGTGTCGATACCCAACGGAACCTACGAAGTCATCCTGAAATTCTGTGAAGGTGAGATCAAGGAAAAGGGACGCCGGGTTTTCGATGTCTCGCTCCAGGGGAAGAAGGTCGCCGAAAAAGTGGACATCTTCGGCCGGGTCGGCCTGCACCGCGCCCTCGACCTGCGCTTCCGCGGTGTCGCCGTGGAGAACGGCCGTCTGGAGATTGATTTCACCGACCGCATCCATTATCCCTCTATCGCCGGCCTGGTGATCACGGGAAAGGACTTCTCCAAGAAGATCAACTGCGGAGGCGGGGCGGTGGGAGATTATGAGGCGGACTGGCCGGAGACGCCGCGCCACGCGCCCACCCTCGATTTCTACGAGGACTGGGCCGGCTGCGAATTCGGGCCGGAGGTCGCCGCAGCCGCGGCCGCCGTCTTCGCCGCGATCGACGGCCATCTGCCCCAGCCGAACATATGGACCGGGCCGGGCGGGATCAGGCCTGACCCCCGTCCATGGGATGAGGTCCGGAAGGAGTACGCGTTTGTCGACGAGCTGGCCGCGCTCGAGTCCCGGGTCACGGGCAAAGGGAGTGCCTCCCGGTTCGCCTACTGGCTGGCCAGCTTTTCCTATATGCGGGAAATGGCCCATCTCGAATGCCTCTGGGCTGAGTACAACGCAGCCTGGGAAGCGGTGAAGAAGCTCCCCGACGAAAAGGCCAGGGCCGATGCCGCCGAAAGAACGCTTATTCCCATCCGGGAAAGGATGGTCAGCGGCCTTAAGGACCTCTACCGATACCTGCTGGCGACGGTCAGCAACCCGGGAGAGCTGGGGACCGTGGCCAACTGGGAACAACATCTCCTCCCCGCTCTGATGCACCGGCCGGGCGAAGAGCTGCAGAAGACCCTGGGCAAAGAGATTCCGCCGCCGGCCCGGCTTCCCCGGGACTACGACGGCCCTCCCCGGGTGATCGTCCCCACGGTCCGGACGGTGCTCGTCCCCGGCGAAGCCCTCAACCTCAAGGTGATCGTCCTGGCCAAGGACCGGCCGGCCGAGGCGGCGCTCTACTGGCGCGAATTAGGGGAGGGTGAGTACGCGGCAGTCCCGCTCCAGAACGTAGCCCGGGGCGTTTACAGAGTCACTTGTCCCGAAACGAACAAAGACCTAGAATACTATGTGAAGGTGATCGTCAATAACGGAGAGATTTACTTTCCTCCGACAGCCCCTCTAATCAGTCAGACTGTCGTCAGGACGAGATGATCTCGCCTCAGTAGAGGCCGGCGAAAATAACGTCCGCGTGGAAGAGCTCGCGCGTCTTGCGGCGGACCTTGGCATCGACAGTCTCTTTGATGTCGATATAGAACCAGAATTTATCGAAGAGCTTCAGTTTCTGGATATAGTAGTTGGCGAACTCCGTGGTGCTGTCAACCAGGATCTTGCCGACTTCTTTCCCCTTCTCGTCGGTCACGATGATCGTGCTGCCAACGAGCTTGCCATGCACCTTGGCCTTGCCTTTGCCTTCCCAGTCTTCGCTCTTGTCCGCCTTGGTGATGGCCAGCGCCGCAAACCCACCCCGTTCCTGGGTATGGAGGTGGTTCTCGAGCTTGACCTCATCGGCCCGCGTGAAAACGGTCTGGTATTGTCCGGCGGCGTCTTTGATCTCGATGCTGTCGGCCACAAACACCGAGGGCTCATCCTTGAACATGGAGCCTTTGACTCTCACTTCTTTACCGTTCAGGAAAGTGGCATCCTGACCCTGGATCATGCCCTGGACATAGATATCATAGCCCTTGGCGGCAGGCAGATAGAAATACTTTCCCAGTCCAAGTGTGGCGGTCCCCTCGAATTCGGTGGCCGGGGGGGCTGCCAGCTGCTCCTGAGTTCCGCCCTGGGCGCTTTCCTGAGCCATGACTGCGCCGACCGCGGCAACCGTGAGGATGATCAGGCTTAATAAAGTCATCCGGAAGATTTTATGAACAGTCATCGGTCATACCTCCAGACTATAATCAGGCCAATATTTTATACCACTGAAAAAAGCAAAAGTAAAGACATAATAATACCAGAGAGCGGACCCTATGGCCGTTCTTTTTTATGGCTCATCCGGATTTCTTGTGGGTAATCTTATGCCGTTCCCCTCCTTTTGAAAGGAGGGGTCAGGGGAGAATAGAATCC
>DQHV01000369.1:0-3907 GCA_003524335.1 Candidatus Aminicenantota bacterium
CCTGGACTCGGCCAAGGCGGAGCTCGGGCAGATCACCGGCCAACTTCCGGTCATCGGCCGGGCCCGCAAATCGATTTCCGCCTTCAAGCTGCGCAAGGGGCAGGCCATCGCCTGTTTCGTAACTCTCCGGAGCAAGCGGATGTATGAGTTCTATGACCGGCTGGTCAACATTGTCCTCCCCCGGGTCAGAGACTTCAAGGGCGTTTCTCCCAAATCGTTTGATGGCCGGGGAAATTACACTCTGGGCATGAGGTNNCCGGGGGATGAACATCACCATCGTCACATCGGCGCGAAATGATCAAGAGGCCTTTGCCCTGTTAAAGAAACTGGGCATGCCCTTTCGTGAGGCCTGACGGATAAGGAAGGACACCATGTCAACAACAGCGGCTTATGCCAAGTCCCTGCGTCAGCCCAAGTACGCCATCCGCAAGCACCGGAGGTGCCGGATCTGCGGACGGCCCAAGGGCTATTACCGGAAGTTCGACATGTGCCGGCTCTGCCTGCGCGAACTGGCCCTCAAAGGGGAGATCCCCGGGGTCATCAAAGCTTCGTGGTGATGGGGCGAAAGGATCGAACGATGAGTCAAACGGACCCGATTGCAGACCTGCTCACCAGGATTCGGAACGCGGCGCGCATCCGGAAGCGGGAGGTGGCCATCCCCTCCTCGAAGCTGAAGGTGGAACTCGCCAAGATCCTCAAGGAAGAAGGATACATCCGGAACTTCAAGGTGGTCGACGACAACAAACAGGGGGTACTGAATATCGCCCTCAAGTACACGGATGACAACCAGAGTGTCATCTCCGGGCTCCGCCGGGTCAGCCGGCCGGGCTGCCGTCTTTTCTGCACCCGGGACTCCATCCCCAAGGTATTGGACGGGCTGGGCATCGCCATCATCTCGACGTCGAAAGGGATGCTGACCGGCAAGAGATGCGAGGACCTGGGAGTCGGCGGAGAGATCTTGTGCCATATCTGGTAAAGTCGCCAGAAGGGAGAGCCTGAAGATGTCGAGAGTCGGACGGAAGCCGATAGCGTTGCCGGTGGGAGTGAAGGTGACGATCCATGCCAACCGGGTCGAATTCGAGTCCTCAAAAGGGAAGCTCGAGTCGCCCATCCTCCCGGGGATCCAGGCAAAACTGGAGGACCAGAAGCTCGTTTTCAGCCGGGCTGATGATTCCAAAGGGATGAAGACCAACCACGGCTTGGTGAGAAGCCTGGCCAACAACGCCCTGCTGGGGATTACGGTCGGCTTCTCCAAACAGTTGGAGATCGTCGGCGTCGGGTACCGGGCCAAACTGGAGAAGGACGGACTCGAACTCAGCCTGGGCTATTCGAAGCCCGTTCTGTACAAGGTCCCGGCCGGAATCCAGGTCGTCGTCGAGAAGCCGACCCTGATCACGGTCAAAGGAATCAACAAGCAGCAGGTCGGCCAGGTGGCCGAGGACATCAAGCGCTTCCGCAAGCCCGATCCCTACAAGCTCAAGGGCATCCGGTATGCCGGCGAGCGCCTGATCAAGAAGGAGCGGAAGGCGGGGGTGGCCAGTGCATAAAGACAAGTCCGAAACCCGGAAGAAGGTCAAGGCCAGAATCCGCAAAAGGGTCCGGGCGAAGATCTGGGGCAGCGCGGAAAGGCCGAGGGTCTTTGTCTTCAAGAGCAATCGCTATATCTACGTCCAGGCGGTCAACGATGAGAACGGCACCGTTCTCGTCTCCGCCTGCACGCTGGAGAAGGCCCTCAAGGAGAAGGTCAAGAACACCAAGAACAAGGACGCCTGCCAGAGCCTGGGTCAGGTCCTGGCCGAGCGCCTGAAGGAAAAGAAGATCGAGCGGATCGTCTTCGATAGAGGCACGTATCCCTATCACGGCCGGGTGAAGACCCTGGCCGACGCCCTGAGGAAGGGCGGTCTGGCCTTCTGAGGCCGGGCCGGTAAGGCAATCAAGGAGGAACGAGAGTGTACAAGGATAAATTGAAGAGCCCGGCGGCGGAAAAATCGGATGAGTTTGAACTCAGAGACCAGGTCATCTCCATCCGCCGCGTCACCAAGGTCGTGAAGGGTGGTAAGAACCTCAGCTTCTCTGCGCTGGCCGCCGTGGGCAACGAACACGGAACGGTCGGCGTCGGCAAGGGTAAGGCCCGAGAGGTCCCAATGGCTATTTCCAAGGCCGTCGAAGCCGCCAAGAAGCGTCTCATCCACGTGCAACTCGACGGCACGACCATCCCTCATTTCGTCCGCGGGGAAGACGGGGCCGGCACGGTCATCCTCCGGCCGGCGTCCAAGGGGACCGGCGTCATCGCCGGCGGGGCTGTCCGGGTGATCGTCGAGCTGGCCGGAATCAAGGACATCCTGACCAAATCCATCCGGAGCAACAACCCTTTTAGTGTGGCCAACGCCACGCTCAAGGCGCTGAAGCAGCTCCGGAATCCGGAAGAGGTCTCCCAAAACAGGGGAAAGGCAAAAGAAGTGATATGGCAGTGAAGAAGATTCCGGCAGCAAAGAAAGAAGGCGAAAAGCGCGAGCTGCGCATCACGCTGGTCCGCAGCCTGATCGGGTACCCCCAGAGGCAGCGGGAGACGGCCAAGGGACTGGGCTTGAGGAAGATCAACTCTCGGGTCATCCGTCCCGACCGGCCGGAGATCCGGGGGATGATCAACAAGATTTCTCATCTGGTGAAGGTGGAGGTCGTGGAGAAATGAACCTGAGCAACCTGCATCCGTCCGAAGGCTCGAGGAAACAGGACAAAAGACGGGGACGCGGCCCGGGCTCCGGGCAGGGGAAGACGGCGGGACGGGGCCACAAAGGCCAGAAATCCATCGCCGGCTATTCCCGGAAGAAGGGCTTTGANNAGGACCGAATATACCGAAATCAACCTCGTCGAGCTCGTCAAGCTGGCCGGGAAGGAGATCGGCCCGAAAGAGCTCCGGGCGGCCGGGTTGATCAAAAAAGAAGCGGAACGGGTCAAGATCCTGGGACGGGGAGATATCTCCGTCTCCAAGAAGATACAGGCCCACAAGTTTTCCCGATCGGCGCAGGAGAAGATCGAGAAAGCGGGTGGCCAAGCCGTTATCATCGGGAATCCATAATGTTAGACAGCATCAGAAACATCTTCAGCATTCCGGAGCTTCGGAAGAGGGTTCTGTTCACCCTGCTCCTGCTGGCCATCTACCGGATCGGCGCCCAGATACCGAATCCCGGGATCAGCGCCGACGCCCTGGCCGAGTTCTGGCAGACCCAGAAGGGCACGATCTTCGGGTTCATCGACCTGTTCTCCGGGCGCGCCATGTCCCGGATGACCATCTTCGCTCTGGGCATCATGCCCTACATCAGCGCGTCGATCATCCTCCAGCTCCTCCAGGTCGTTTGGCCGTACCTGGAGAGGCTGTCCAAGGAGGGCGAGCTCGGGCGGAAGAAGATCACCCAGTACACCCGGTACGGCACGCTCCTGATCTGCTTCATCCAGGCCATGGGGATCGGCGTGTACCTACAGAGCCTGCGCAGTCCCGGCGGAGCGCGGATCGTCCCCAACCCGGGAATGGGGTTTCAGCTTCTCACCGTCCTAACCCTGACTACGGGGACGATTTTCGTCATGTGGCTGGGTGAACAGATCTCCGAACGCGGCATCGGCAACGGCATCTCCCTCATCATCTTTGCCGGCATCGTGGTCGACATACCGCGCGGCCTGCAGAGCGTCGTCACTGGCTTCCGGACGGGGAACATGGATCCTCTGCGGATCATCTTCTTGATCGCCCTGATGCTTGCGGTGATCGCCGTCATCATCTTCGTGGAGCGGGGCCAGCGCCGGATTCCGGTGTCCTATGCCAAGAGAGTCGTCGGCCGGCGCGTCTACGGCGGTCAGAGCACGCACCTGCCGCTGCGGGTCAACACCGGCGGCGTCATCCCGATCATCTTCG